>JAGGXN010000111.1 GCA_021163065.1 Archaeoglobaceae archaeon
TTGACGTTCCTGAGGAGTTGCAGAACGAGGCGTTAAACTTGCTTGACAAGGTTAGAGAGATCGGAAAGATAAAAAAGGGAACAAATGAGACGACAAAAGCAGTTGAGAGGGGTTTAGCAAAACTCGTTTACATAGCTATGGACGTTGATCCCCCAGAAATTGTTGCTCATTTGCCATTGATATGTGAGGAAAAGAACATCCCATACGTTTACGTAAAGAGCAAGAGCGAGCTTGGAAAGGCTGTAGGCATAGAAGTTGATTGTGCCGCAGCGGCAATAATCAACGAGGGAGATGCAAGAAAAGAATTAAATAGCCTCGTGAATAAAATATCTGGTTTGAAGAAGTAAAACCTAAAGTTTGGAAGGTGAGAAGATGAATGAAGAAGACATCCAGCCAGCTGAAGTGATTGAGATCGTTGGAAGAACTGGGATGCATGGTGAAGCTACTCAAGTCAAAGTTAGAGTTTTGGCTGGAGAAAATAAAGGAAGAATTATTACGAGAAATGTTATGGGTCCAGTAAGGGTTGGAGATGTTTTGATGATTAAAGAGACGGCAAGAGAAGCTAAAAAGTTGACAGTGAGGTGATAATGTGGAAACAAAAATATGCTCTTTTTGTGGCAGAGAGATAGAAGTAGGCACGGGAAAGATGTTTGTAAAGAGAGATGGTAAAATTTTCTACTTCTGCTCAAGGAAGTGCGAGAAAAATATGCTCGAGCTTAAGAGAAATCCAAGGAAGTTGAAGTGGACAAAGTACTATTCCAAGCAGTAGCATTGGGGGGCTTTGAATGGAGAGAACTTTTGTGATGGTGAAACCAGATGGAGTGCAGAGAGGTTTGATTGGTAAAATAATTTCAAGGCTCGAAAGGAAAGGATTGAAGATAGTTGCAATGAAAATGATGAAAATTGAGGAAAGTCTGGCGGAAGAACATTATGTTGAGCATAAGGAAAAACCGTTCTTTAAAGATTTAATTGGCTATATCACGAGCGGACCAGTTGTAGCGATGGTTATTGAGGGAAAAGAGGCTATAAAGGTTGTAAGAGATTTGGTTGGAAAAACAAATCCAAGAGAAGCTTTACCAGGAACAATAAGGGGCGATTATGGAATGGATGTTGGAAGAAACGTTATTCATGCTTCAGACTCCTTAGAATCGGCAAAAAGAGAGATAAATCTGTTTTTCAAGGAAGAAGAAATCGTTTCCTATTCAAAAGCCGATGAGATTTGGATTTACGAATAATTTTTAAAATTTAAAATTACCATGGCAAAAAAGAAGAAAAAGGTTGAAGAAAAAACCTTAAGAACCCCAATTGTGGCTGTATTGGGCCACGTCGATCACGGGAAGACAACATTGCTTGATAAGATTAGAAGGACTAGTGTAACGGCAAAGGAGGCAGGAGGAATAACGCAGCATATTGGCGCTACAGAGATACCAATTGAAACGATAAAGCAGATATGCAAGGATATCTGGAATGTGAAAGTAACAATTCCTGGGCTGCTTTTCATAGATACACCTGGGCATAAGGCTTTTACGAACCTTAGAAGAAGGGGGGGAGCCTTAGCGGATTTAGCAATATTGATTATCGACATAAATGAGGGGTTTAAACCACAAACTGAGGAAGCTTTAATGATCCTGAAAACATTTAAAACACCATTTGTTGTTGCTGCAAACAAGATTGACAGAATACCAGGATGGCAAAGCATGGAATATGCTCCATTTCTGAAAACATTTGCAAATCAAGAAGAATTTACAAAACAAAGGCTAGAAAATAAAATTTATGAGCTAATTGCAGAGTTGTACAAGTATAAATTCTCGGCAGATAGGTTTGATAGAATTAGAGATTTCACAAAAACGGTAGCTATTGTTCCAATTTCAGCTTTAACAGGAGAAGGAATTCCTGAATTACTAATGATACTCGTCGGATTGGCTCAGAAATATATGGAAGACTCATTAAAGCTCCACGTTAAAGGAAAAGCCAAAGGAACAATTTTAGAAGTCAAAGAGGAGAAGGGATTAGGCGTTACTTGTGATGTTATTCTTTATGACGGAACGCTAAAAGTTGGGGATAGAATTGCGATAGCTGGAATGAACGATGTAATAGTTACTCACGTTAAAGGAATATTAAAGCCAAGACCGCTGCAAGAGATGAGGGTGGAGAGTAAATTTAAACCTGTGCAATCGGTTACCGCTGCTGCTGGAGTTAAGCTTGTAGCTCCAAATCTTGAAAATGTTTTGGCAGGAAGTGAATTTGAGGTTATTGAGAGTGAAGAAGACGTAAAACAATTTAAGGAAAGAATACTAAAGGAGTATGAAGAGGTTGCAATAAGGACAGATGAGGAGGGAGTTGTCTTAAAAACAGACACCCTAGGATCATTAGAAGCTTTAATTAATGAGCTGAGGGAGAATAATATCCCAATAAAGAAAGCTGAAGTTGGTGATGTTGATAAAAGAGACATAGTAGATGCCTCAGCAAACAAAGATGAACTAAATAGGGTTGTTTTAGCATTTAATGTAAAGTTGTTGCCAAATGTGGAAAGTGAAGCAATGAAGTATGGAGTCAGAATTTTTGAAGATAAGATAATCTACACGCTAATAGACAATTATGTAAAATGGAGAGAGGATGAAAAAATAGCGAGGGAGAAACAAAAAGTTGAGGCTTTGATTAAGCCAGCAAAAATCAAGCTTTTGAAGGAATATATCTTCAGAAGGAGCAAGCCCGCTGTTATAGGAGTCAGAGTTTTAGGTGGAGAAATAAAAAGGGGTGTTAATCTTATCAAAGAGGATGGAAGTGTTGTTGGAACGATCCAAAGTATGCAAAAGGAGGGAAAGAACGTTGGAGTTGCAAACGAAGGAGAGGAGTTGGCAATAGCTATAGACGGTGTTACAATTGGAAGACAGATAGAAGGGGATGAGATCTTGTACGTTGATGTTCCAGAAAGGCATGCAAAGGTTATTGAAAAAGACCTTTTAGATTCTTTAAGCGAGAAGACTAAGGAAGCATTTTTGGAATTTTTGGAGATCAAGAGAAAAGATAATCCGTTTTGGGGTAAGTAATGAAAACTTTTTAATTTGCATTTAATGAACATGTCTCTATTTTTTACAGATTGGGAAGGGCCATGGATTTTAACTGATTTTGCCTTTGAACTTTCAGTAACCATATTAAATAATGCAACTTTTTTCGAAAATTTAAGCAAGTACGACGATTATTTGGCATATGAATTAAAAAAGGAAGGGTACGAAGCTGGAGATACTTTAAAATTGTTGACCCCTTTTTTGGTTGCTGCGGGAGTTAAAAATAAGGATGTTGAAAAACTGTCAAAATTAGTTGCAAAGTTCGTTCCAGACGCAAAGAAAGCTATGCAATTTTTACAAGAAAAACACAAGCCAGTAGTAATTTCTACAAGCTACATACAGTATTTAAAAAAGACTGCTGAAATGATTGGCGTTAAAGGTGATTTGCACGGCACAGAAGTTGATTTTGACAAGTATGTTTTAAAGGATAATGAAAAGGAAGAAATACTGAATGCTATCGACACAATTGCATCTTTAAACAATGGGGAGCTAATAACTTATCTAAACAATTTTTTTGAAAACTTAAAAAAAACAAATGCCGGAAAGATAATTGACGAGATAAAGGCAATTGGAGGGGAGAGAAAGAAAGAAATTGTGAAAAGATACGTTGAAGATTTTGAAATAGACAGAGTAATTGCCATAGGTGACAGCATTTCAGATTATAAAATGCTTGAATGGGTAAAAAAGCATGGAGGGTTGGCCGTATCTTTCAATGGAAATGAATACGCTTTAAAACATTCAAATTTTGCAATTGTTAGCGATTCAGCAATTAGCGAGGCTTTGATAATCGATTTATTCATCAAAGGTGGTATCGAAAAAATTAGAAAATTTGAGGATGAAATTAAAAATTACCCCAATTATTTTAAATCTCTTTTTCTTAAATCGAACACCAAATTTTACTTTTTGGATGAATTAAACCATAGAGAGATATTAAATGAATCGCTAAGCATGCGAAAAAAGCTCAGAGGTTATGCTGGTTCTTTAGGCTAAGTTTTCCTAAACAAAAAACTAACTTTGGGGCTAAGCTTCTATATTTTAATATAGTAAGGCAAATATATTGAAAATCAGTTAAGTGCAACAGCACGAATGAGGAAAGTAAGCCGAGGAAAATAATATTCAACAATTCTTTAAAAAAGCCTACTATTATTTAATGCTGACAATGGCCTTTATAGTTTTAATATTATAATCATACATAACAATTAATGCGCCGCCAAACGCTTTAATTTCCGAAAGTGGACGGGTTTATAGGAGCTAATCGCTCAAATTTTAACATTCTTCGTTTTAATAGAGCTTACAAGGGCTTTTACTGAATATTTTGAATATAGAATCGTTAGATTGCATATAATGGCAGATAGCTTCCATATTTGTGCATAAATTTGCAGTGCCGGTATTAGTTTAACTGTAATTGTTAGGACGATATGCTTAAAGTTTACACCATGCAAATAAAAAGTGTAAATTAAAGCGATCATCAAAACAGCTAAGTGTGAAAGTCTAAACTTTAAATCTTTATTTCTATCAATGCTTGACTTTACAAAAGCTAAAGCCGTAACTAATCCAATCGGCAACCTTAGAAAACCTAGGAAAAAGCTTGCATAAGAAATCCTAAGCTTATAACAATGCTAAAAATTAATCATGAAAATTCTAACAAATTTGCAGCATATAATCTTACCCTTTCGTTTCAGCAAAACATTAATATTTCCTAGTTTAATAAACAGCTATAAGGACTCGTAGCCTAGCATGGATAGGGCGGCAGCCTCCTAAGCTGCAGGTCGCGGGTTCAAATCCCGCCGAGTCCGTCCAAAATTTCTTTTTCTTCTCAACAGATTGAGGAGATTTTACTTGAATTAAGTGTTTCTGGATGTCATCCACGCCATATAAGGGATGTAAGGCAGCGTTTATTGAATTTTGCAGAGTGGTGTTCATACTCCTGTGATCTTAATGACATAAATATTTATATAAACGAATGTAGAAAGCTGTACTCTCACGAATATGTTCGTAAAATTGTTATCGATATCAGAAGGTTAATGAAAGCAATTAATGCCCCATTTGCAGATAAACTAAGGTTGCCTAGAGTTCCTAAGCGTAGAAAGAGAGTATTCAAGAAAGCACACATCCAACAGCTAATCAAGCAAATTGAACAACTCAAATGCAAGTCTTTAAGACTTAGAACCAAAGCTGCTGTCTTACTGGCTGCCACAAGCGGTTTAAGATCAAGCGAAATTTACCAGCTCACGTTAAGTGATATAGACTTTGAAAATCGCATAGTGTTGGTTAACTTTGGTAAAACTGCAGGAACTTCAAGGACAATTAAAGATTTCGAAGAGAGGTTTAGCTTTTTCAGCATAGAGGCAAGAACTGCAATAGAAGAGTATATAGACAACTACAAATCCTCTACACCGAGTACACCAAGATTATTCCCTGAATCGAGCATAAGAAGGGCTTTCAAACAGCTTAATACTGATTTAAGACTAAAGCATATGCGTAAGTTCTTCTCTCAATAAAGTGATAGGTTGGGGATGCCAACTTCGATCAAGAAGCTTTTGATGGGGCATTCCTTGCATGGAGATGTAGATCTCCAACACTACGATTTTCAGGATGAGGAGGAGCTTAAGCAAATTTATGATCGCTACTGGCGGGATTTCAAAATTTTAGATCAAGCTCACAGCCTGAAAGCTGTGAGATTGTAAATTTGCAGGAGGTATGAGAAGATGGAAGTAGAGAAGATGGGAGTAGAAGCAGGTGGAGTTAAGGAAGGTGTGAAAGAGGTTGTTAAAGAAATTAACGGTTTGGCGCTGAAGTGCAGGAGTTGCTGGATTAATACCAGAAAATGCTGGGACATAACAACAGAGTCTGCAGAGGAGTTTGACAAGCTAAAAACGTATGTATATAGATTGCTTGATCTGAATTACGATCCTTACCTGGATGTTGGTCTGATAGACCTTCAAGTGCATGTAAAAGTCGATGAAAGCCAGAATCTCATTCGAATCTGCAAAGCTGTTGACGTTTTCGATTTGAGGGGATACGATATCGATGTTAGCGAAGAAGAATTAGAGAAATTCATTAAGGTGCTTAAGGAAGTGAAAACAGAGATGGAAGAGCCACCAACGGTGAAAAACTATGAGCTATGAAGTTGTAACCCGCCAAAACATCAGGGATTACGCTAAAATGCTTGCAGAGGATGTTCTAAAGATTTTAGACAAGCCTGAGCATCGTGAGATGCAAGGAGACATAGCACTGGCTGCCCTCTCTTTGCGCCTCGAAGTCACGAGATTCGTTGAGAAAGTAGCAGGAGAGCGAGGATTACGCTTTGAAGGCTGTGATTTAGAGGATTTAGCAATTCTGGCAGCCTTAAAAGCTATTGCTTTGAGAGAATGAACCTTCACGCTCATCCCTAGATGGGATGATTGGAAAAGAGGAGGTTGAAAAAATGGAGAAAGAAAAAATGGAGAAGGACACGGTTAGTGAAAATTCAAAACAGGTTGTAGATAAAGTTGTCGATAGAGGAAGTTGAAATTGATCTGCAAGCAGGTATGGATGAAAAACAAGAAAGTCTGGAGGATTGAAACAGAGAGCAAAGAGGATTTCAAATTCTTAGAAAAAATAATTGATCGCTTAACACTGATAACATACGACTGGACTTTAGATGTTGATTTCATAGACTTGCAAGCAAGCATCAAAAATGACGGAGACGGTTTCATTTTATACAAAGATACGAGAGCATTCGACTTGAAGGGAGATGACGTTGATGTTAGCGAGGATGAACTTGAAAAATTCATAGATATGTTGAAGGAGACAAAAGAAGAGCTGGAGCAAGAGTGCATTGTTAAAGTTTTCGAGATCTGAAAGATGCCTGGGGTGTTGCCATGTCAACTCTTGTATTAGAGCTGGAATATGGAGAATATGAAGACTCAATCACACCTTTGATCGCGTTTACAGCCTGAAGGCTAGATCAAGGTGAAGAAAATGAGTACTTCAAAATCGAAGAGTGAATTTAGCATTGCAAGAAAGCAAGTATCAATCGGCGATACAGTTTACTTCGTTTACATTCGTCAAATAGACAGTCATCTAACCTTTGGAGGCTGTATGAAGAAATATGAAAGTAGAAAATGCTACAACGGCTACTCATGGACTTTCGTGAAACATACATATTATTGTTACATGCAGCATGAGCAATTCATGGATGACTGGAACACAGGTTGCTCAATAAGTGAAATTCTAGCTTATGAAGCTCTGTCAGTCTCCGACTTTTATGCAATCCTCGAGGAATTTATCTACTGGTTCAACCAAGCAGAAGATGGATCATTCGGCGTGCTTGAAGTACTAGACTTTGTGAAAGCTCTGTTTGTAAATTCTCAGTCTCAGAATGAGTGAACGATTCTAGAGGTGTATCCCAATGCACTGTATGCATACGGCAAGGTTACCTTTAGGTAACCATTTAGGGTACCCTAGAAGGTTACCTTCTGCAAAGATATCCCGCTGAAGTAAACATAGGTGGAGGTGATAAAAATTCTCAGAGATTCTAAATTGTATTTATAAAAACAGAATTAATTAATTTAATTAAGATTCAAGACGATTAAATAAAATAAAAAAATAATAGGAGAAGATAAGGATGGAGAACGGAGATAAGAATCAAGGTAGTCATGGGAAGGGAAGAAAAAACGCAAAATTCTGCAGCAAGGTAACCCATATACCCTCGGAGAAGGTAACCTTTAGGTTACCTCCAAATAAAGAAAATTTGAAAACGTTCAAGCTAAGAGTAGATCAACAGAAGAAGCTCCAACAAGTGATGTTGGAAAAAAGAATCTCAAAGAGAGATGCTCTAGACCTAATCTTTAATTTAGGCTTTGCTTCGTACAAACACTATAAAAGACTAAAGCTAGCATCTGTATGGCAATTTGAGAGGCTCTTGGATGAGTATTTGCCGCAAAAATATGATGTCATAAAAGAAATCACAAACGAATTCTTGAAAAAATTGGCAGAAGTGGGTGTTGATGAGAAAATAAGAGCTTATCTGGAGCTAACAATCGATGCAGTATTCGAAGATCAGGATATTGACTGGTTGATGGATGCTGTTAAGCTGCTGTATCTGCAAGAATGTGAACATTGACAATTTTTTTATACTTTCTTATACAATCTTATACATGCAAAGATACGTTTATCCAGTCGACTTAACTGAGGTTGAAGATGAGCTAAAATTAATAGTTGAGAAGCTCAAAATTTCCAAGGCTGAGGCAATTAGAGAAGCTATAAGGTATTATGCTGAAGAGTTAAGGGGTTTAGAAGTTGTAGAATTGAGAGATATATCTAAAGAGCAAGCTAAGAAGGAAATTCTTCAATTCATCGAGGGTAAAGAAAGAGTTTGGGCTGACGAAATTGCAGATGCTTTAAGGCTCGATCTGAGTTTAGTTAACGAGATTCTAATGGAGCTGTGGGGCGAGGGTTATGTCGAGCCAGAAGATTGAGGGAGAGAAAATAAGATGCGTTGGCAGAAGGATTAGCAAGCCAAGACTAATTCATCAGACAGGAAAGCATAGAGCTATCGAAATCTTTGTCGAAGGAAAACCAGCAAAAGCTGAGATTGTCAAAGCTTGGAGAGTGTTGAAGCGGTGAAAAACTTTGTGGAAGTGGTTAATATGGATTCCTTCAACCTCAAACAATAAAAGCTCTTCAAGTGGAACTTTCTCTCCCTCCTTCTTCATTCTATCGCTGATTTCATCCAGTCCCTCAATTATAGCTACAAAAGATAAAGCTCCATTGGCTTCAACTCACCGCTTACAGGATCTACCTGTAAACCAAGCTCTTCAAGAGTAGTGACGCCTAAAACCTCAACGTCATTCTCTTCGCCAAACACAACAATGCTGTGGGTAAACAAATCCTGAATGTCGATTCTGCACAAACCAACTTCTCTCTCAATGACATTCCCATTTGCAAGTTTGAATTTTCTTTTGCCAATTGGTTTAATACCCAGTTCTTCAAGCATTTTTCTCTTGATTATCGTGTAGATTGCTCCAGTATCAACTATTAGCTCAACTTCTTTAGCATTGCCAGTTTCGATGTTACTAATCTTAGCTTTGATCCTTACATATCCCATAGAACAAGTTTGGTTGTAAGTATTTAAAATGATGGTCAAAGAAATAGCGACTTGCTGTTTTGCTAGCTCTCGCTCTGCTTGGTTTTACAACCTTCTCAATCGCCTCATATCCCATCAATTTAATCTCATGGCTTCATATTCTCATTAATTTACTGGATTACAATGACATGGGAATCATCATCTTTCTTGACAACGATCATTTGAATTTCTTTTTTGTCGCCAACATACTCACGGGGTAAGCTGATTACAGGGGTCTTTGCAGCCCCAGATCTCCAGACTCTTTTTTTAGCCATTTCTACAATCTCACCACTCAATTCGAATTTCATGAATATACATTTGTGTTTTCAACTATTTTAATCTTGTCACCGAAAGTTATAAATATTATGCATGAATAGTTGTGCATGAGATTCGAAATCTTAAAGCGAAATTACAAGAAGAACAAGAACAACAGCAAAACCAAGATGGACATATCAAACTGTTAAGAGAATTATTCAATGATCTCCTTGAACATGGAACCATGCTCAACAATTTGCTAATTTCAGAAAGATACGAGGAGCTGGGTGATAAAGTTGAGAGTAGATTAACTGTTTTCGCAGCAGAGAACCAACTCAGTCTGCCTCAAGCTAAAGAACTGTTCTATCTAGCTTTCCCAGAGTTGAGAGGTAAAATTAAATTGTAATAAGGGAAGTATGCTGAGGATTACATTTATGAGTTTGTTAACAAGAATAGGGGTTTAAGCATTTATGAAATTGCAAAGAAAGTGGGCTGGAGCAGTGGCAAGGTTTACAATCTTGACCACATTATCATTATCTAATATCTAATCAACAAATCAACAAAAATTAAATATTTTCATACATACATTTATACATGAAAAACATAATGGTGAGGGATGAAGTCTACGAAAAATTGCAGAGGATGAAGAGAGGTAAGGAATCTTTCTCAGACGTTATACTCAGGCTTATTGAGGGAAGAAAGATGAGGGGAATTGAAGTTCTTGAAAGATACGCAGGAAAGCTTTCAGACAGCGAGCTGGAAAGAATTGTGATGGAAGAGAGGAAGAAATTCAGGGTGAGGGACTTTGATATTTGACACTTCTATAGTACTTCAGGTTCTCAAAAACAGAAGTTTTTTCGAGAGTTTAAGGGAAAAAATAAACGAAGAGGTAAAAATAACTTCCATAACGGCATATGAATTGCTGAGGAGTGCAGCTTACATCAAGCTGAGGTATGGTAGAGATTACGAGTACAATTTGGTCAGGAATTTTGTAAATGATATCGAGATTTTACCATTCACTTCTAGAGATTCAGAAGTGTCGGCTATGATTTGGGCGAAGTTGAGAGAAAGAGGATATGAAGTGAGTGATGCGGACATCATGATTTCAGCAATATCGATAAGAGAGGAAGAGAAGCTTATCACGCTTGACAGGGATTTTGAATATATCAGGAATGTTGCAGAGCTTGATGTTGATATTTTGAAAAGTTAAAAATTGTTAGAGTGTCCATAGTAGGAAATCTAGATAGAGAAATCTTGGAAAAATTTGGAGCTGGTAAAAGATGCAAGGTGATTTAGAATTACTGAGACTTACTGCAATTGCAGTGGGTTAGAATTTTAAAAATTTAATAACTTAAAAATAATTTTTTAATATTTTTTCCTACTAACTTTCCTCTTCAATTACCCATTTAATTAAAATTTTTACCGAATCTGAACCACATTTGGAGCAACTGAACCATGCGTTGCCATATGCTTCAAAAGCACACCTAGCGCTAAATGGAAGGAGTATGTTATTACAAGCTCCAACAAACGTGGAATCATCAATAGTTAATCCTGCAGTTGCTACACTACATAAACTCCCTGCTGTGATCCAGAATGCACATTCAGTACAATCTTTGGCTAAAGTCACAGCATCAATAGATTTAGAAAGTTCTTTAACATTTATTCTAAATTTTAACTCATCCTTGTATGAACACATTTCTGGTTGTTCTCTGACCCATATCTCTAAATAATTGTCATAAGCCTCCATAGTAACATATCTGCCATCTGGAAGAGTGCCTATAGTTTTGCTGTAAAATTCTGTAGCATTTGTTACATTTATACTTGCTACAAACAATGCTAAAAATAAAAACAACATTTTTATTACTTGTTGCCTCATGGGGTTAATATATGTTTATTAAA
>JAGGXN010000105.1 GCA_021163065.1 Archaeoglobaceae archaeon
AATTTTAACCACTCTGCTCGTTGCTTTAGCTCATTAATTTTATCACGTCGCCATCCACGAGCTCTTCGCTCTTGATTCTCTATTTCCCTAATTCTACTCTCAATTTTCTCTATAAATTCGTCTTTCCTACCTTCATTAAATAACCTTCCCAGTTCTTTCCAACTATCTCCCTTAAAGAGTTTTGGGATTGGTGCTCTTGTATTTTTGTCACACGGGCTATCAAATATATCCCTATCATTTAACACCTTCTTAAACACTTCGTCTATCTTACTCATCATAGTAAGTCTCCTCCTTTAGCAAAACTTTGGGGGCTTTGACCAAACTACCAGGAAATAATGCCCTCTTGTAAACACCCTCTATTGAAAATCTATCGGGTTTGAATAGATATCCGTAAACCGGAGATATTGGAGGCATTTGAATTCCTAATTCTTCAGCCTCTTCTTCAAACACTCTAACCTTTAAAATTCCTTGCTTTATCTCTGATTCAACCTCCTTCACTTCAACAATTTTTGATTTTCCAAACCCTTTGCTCTTTAAAGCGCCCATACGAAATTCAGCACCTTTTAGCTTGTCTTTCAAACCAGCTCCCTTACTATAGAGCATGTACACTTTTGCCTCGATTTTTTTATGTGGTGACTTTGGCTTTAAATAGAGAGTTGTTATTGGTAGCTTTGAGATGTTAAGCACCTTGTCTCTGATAGAATAAGTAAATTCATCAAATTCATAGGTATCTTCAAAAAACCCAACAGCAGGAACTTCGACACCAAAATAATGCTTTAAAGCTCCCTCAATTGTAGAAGAGGGAATAGTAGTCTGACAAGGTCTAAATGTGCCACCTTTAAATCTTTCACCTATGATCACGGAATCAATTTCAAGATATAACTCAAGTAATTTCATTACTCCCACCTCCAAAGAGCTTATAAAGGTTTAAGAATTTTGAAGGTTTTATTCCTTTAGAGAATAACTCGTAAATTTCAGGATATTTCTTTTTGTTGTTAAATATCTCAACAGCAATATGAATTTCGGATTGAAGACTCTCTTCTAATTGAACGAGCTTGTGCAAGAAAGAACTCGAAGCTTCTACATTGATAGCTTTTTCAAGGATATTTTCCAACTCATCTTTTGTATATGCATCCCCAAACACTTTATGGTATCTCACATTCAGGAAGTTTTTGCTGTTTTCCTCGAAAAATCTCCAGTGGTCTCTTATCGGATACTTAATACTGGCAATGCTCAAGGATAAACTTAAGGGAGCTCTCTTATCACTGGCGCAATCCGGGAAATATTGCTCGAAAATATCCAAAAACTTTTCAATAATCATTTTTGTTAGTTCTGGAGAATACTTTAATACACCCAGTTCATCATACTCAGCAATAGGCTTTTTGATGTCCTCGACTCCAGCGAGTTCTTTCCAGAACTCTTTTAGCATTTCTTTATAGTCTTTGTTGAAATCTACTTGCAAAGCAAGAGATCTGAATTCGTCTTTCAAGATGTCTGCTTGCCTGAAATTGTTGTCAACGTATTCCTCGAATACATTTTGTAACCAATCTTCCAATTTTTTCTGATCTAAAGAGAACTTAAACCAGCAAACCTTAACACCCTCTTCTTCCCACACTGTTGCATATTCTCTAAAGGGTTCACCCATATTTCTTATTTCCTGACATTTCTCACATATCCATTCCCTTATGTCCCTTATGGTTTCTTTTATTCGTTCTACTCCTCTCCTCTGCTGACATATATCACATATAGGCGGTTGTAGTTCATCAGGAGTTTCTGGCATGAGATATTTTCTGTATACTTTGGTGTCTCTATTACCGAGAATATTCAACCTTGGTTGTTCGTTTGATTCTCTTGCTCGCAGGGTTTTTCTATCCAGTATTGAGTTTAATATTCCCAAATCAGCTAAAGTTTCTTCCACTTCTATATAAAAACCCCAGTCCAAAAGCGGTTTGAGTATTTCCTTTAAGTCCTGATTTGGTGGAAGAAACAAAGTGATAAAGTCTGAAGTAGCAAATATAACTTCATCTTTGTAATAACCTGCAATACAATTTACGAGTTCCTCTCTTTTTCTGAGCAGGTTTATATCTTGTAACCTAACAAAAGAATGTGGAAATTTTATCCTGCATTTTACTAATCTTGCTTGCGATTTACCTTTCTTTTCCCCACGATGCTCTTTACCCTTTTTGTCCTTAAAGTAAATGAAATTATCACCCTCAGCCTCTTTTATCTTTTTTACCCTTTCTCCATTGTAGTCTATTGAAATAGAACCATCAGGCTCTGTAATTACTCTGGTATTCTTCTCAAGAACTCTATAGATTTTGCCTACCAGCTCAGCATGCGTGTAAAGAGAGGTAACATTTCTGGGGATAGATTTATCCTCGGGAGTAAGCAAGAGGTAATCTCTATACTTGCTCAGAAATCCATCTCCAGATCGGCAATTTTCAATTTCGTTGAACAAGATTTTTAAATCATCAATGGTCTTAAATGCTGCCCAAGATCTTCCTTTTTTTTCTTGAAGTTTGTAATACCCTTTATTCCACAACTTGAAAATCCCTTCTTGGGGCGGTTTTGAACCTCTCCCTCCTACTGCCCTTGAAACTGAAGAAGCCAGGTGATCAGCGAGTATGAGTAAGAACAAGTTGAATCTAAAATCTTGTGGGATAATGTTCCAATTATTAATCTCTATTTCATCGATACTTGTATGCAATCCTTTTCTTAATTTTCTTCTATCACAGCTAACCCACTTTTTGTTATCATTCTCGTAGCAAATATGGTGATATTGTCCCCACCAAGAA
>JAGGXN010000004.1 GCA_021163065.1 Archaeoglobaceae archaeon
AACCTTGTTCTTCAATCTCGATAAAATAGAATACATCGGATCTGAGGAATAAGAATTACACAGGTTAAAAAAGTAGCAATCAAAACTTTAATACATATATGCTTTGCTACCCCTTTCTGAGGATGATATTTTCACTTATCTAACTTAGATAATTCCATTCAAAAAAGAAAATTTAAATGTGTTTTAGTATTAATGTTGAAAGGTCCTCTACTTCGGCTCCGGCCCTTCTTAAATTCTCTATACAAATTGGACACATTCCAACAATTGGACAACCTGTTGATTTTAACTCTTCAATTCTTTTGGTAGCTATCTCCTTAGAGAGCTTTGGTGAAATTGACTCTGCAGGCCCCCCACAGCAAAGTGTTAGTTTTCCAGAATTTCTAACCTCAACACATTCAATTCCAAGTTTTTTAAGAACTTCCCTTGGAACATCTGATAGCTCAAGATACCTGCCATAAAAACACGGGTCGTGGATTGTAACCCTTGCATTTGCCTCACCTTTCAAATCAATTACTTCGAAATAAGTTTTAACATCGAAATCGGTTCCAAGATATTTTGGATAAAGAACTTTGAGTGCGTATGTAGTATGGGGGTCAACAGTTATGAGCTTTTTCACTCCATTTTTCCTAAGCATCTCAACCACAAATCTTGCATGTTCGATAAAGCCATCATTATCTCCTAAATCGTAAAGCAATATACCACTGTAAAAGTCAAGTTCCGGTTTATAATAGAAATCGACTCCCGATTTTGTCAGTATTTGCACGATGTTTTTAACAATACCATCAAATTTTTCTTTATCCTCTTTTGAAGATGGTTTTCCAAATATAAATCTATATAAAAATTTAGGGATGTATTTTGCATAGCCAATGTATTTTTCGTAACTCGTTTCCTCATACTTTTCAAGATATTGCGTCATTTTGTCTATATACGGAATCAATTGATACATTAACCCAGTAAAAAGCATCGCATTTCCATCCCTTTTAATAGGAATGTCTTTCCACCAAGTATTTATTTTTGAAGTTGATATGCCTAGAGGATTTTTTGTCTTTCTGACATTATCCGCTATAAGGTCAATTATATGATTTGGCTTGTACATTTACTTCCCCCTCCATTTTGCAACAACATATCTCCTCAACCCCAAAATCAGCTCTCCAGGATTTGCCTGTCGTGGGCATGTTTGTGTGCAAAGTCCACAATGTAAACAGCGCCAAAGTTCATCGGGATTTTCGAGTATTCTGTCTTTCAAACCAAGTTGAATGTATCTGATTACTCTTCTCGGGAACAAATCATACTCAAGTGGACATATAGCTGTACAATTACCACAGTTAAAACACTCTAAAGCTGTTTCAACTCCAAACTCATAGAGCTCTTTGACAAAATCAGGATAAATAACAGTCATTTTATCCCTCCGCTAACTTGTATTTGTAATAATCGTCCTCCTCCTCACCTACCTCAATTAACCCATACTTAATCATAGTCATTACATACCACATAATAACGCTCGAATCCATGTTTAATTCAGAGGCTAACTCAGGTATCGTTTTTGGTTCAGATTTTAAAGCTTCCATAATTGCCTTTCTGATCTTGTTTTGCTCTTTAAGCCTATTTAAAGCTTCTTTAGAAGGTTTTCTTGTTTCTCTAAGGATTTTTACAGTAAGTTTTTTCTCTTCACCTTTTTCTTTTTGTTCACTCATAATCCCACCTCACATCAACATAGCATCTATTTGGGCCCTCAGTTGGTCGTAGGTGTATCCTCGCAAGTTAATAGCCTCCTCAGGGCATACTGCTGCGCATGCTGCACATCCTCTGCATGCAGCCTCAATAACGAATGCCTTCTCTTCTCCATTGATATTTTTTAATTGAATTGAATCATAAGGACATTCTTTTACACAATCCCCACATCCTGTACACTTTTCTAAATTTACCTCTACTATAAAAGGCTCTAGCTCAGCATAACCTTTAAGCAAGTAAGTTGCTGCCTTTGCAGCTGCAGCTGAGGCAGAAGCTGTAGCCTCAACACTATCTTTTGGAGCCTGACATGCACCCCCTATCAAAACACCCCCAATCGCTGTTTCAACAGGACGAAGTTTTGGATGTACCTCTTGCAAGAACCCATCCCTACTAAATGGAACTTTAAGCATAGAAAATATCTCACTTTTCCTCGGTACCATACCAACAGAAAGCACAACCAAATCAACAGGTAACTCAATTTCCTCATTAAACGTTAGCTTATCCTTTACTTTCACAATCAATTTTTCACCTTTTTGCGTTATTTCTGGAGGTTCATCGAGTGAGTAGCGGAAAAATCTAGCACCTTTTTTACTTGCTTCCTCATAGTATCTTTCATATTTCCCATAAGTTCTCATATCTCTATATATGTGGTAGGTATTTATTTCCCCAAATTTCTCTATCGCTGCTAATGCAGAGTTTATAGTTGCAACACAGCAGTATCTTGAGCAATACTCATTTCCTTCTCGTTGTCTACTTCCAACGCAGTAAATAAATGCTATATCTTTTATTTCTCTCTCTTTATATACCAGTTTTTTATCGCACAAAGCAAGCAGTCTTTCGAATTGTGGAAGTGTGATAACACTTTCGAAAACATTGAATCCAAACTCTCCTTCGTTGGGCTGATAGGGGTCAAATCCAGTTGCAAAGATTATTGCGCTGACATCTATTCTCATTTTCTCAGGTTGTTGGTCAAGATTTATCGCATCACCACAAATCTTAACGCATTCCCCACATCTATTACATGATTCCATGTCTATGACTGGTAGCTCAGGATAGGCGTTTGGATATGGATAGTAAATTGCTTTTCTGTTTGTTAGACCATAATCAAATTCATTTGGAACCTCTATAGGACATTTATCTATAGCCTCTTTAAATCTTGGACAATCTGCTACGACGTATCTTGGATCTTTTATTATCTCAACGCTAAAATTACCTATAACACCTTTTATTGAGGTTACTTCAGCATTTGTAATTAATGTAATGTTTTTTTGTTGTTTAACTTCATTAATTAGCTCCTCTATTAACTCCATACCGAATTTTCCTGATGGATAAGCGTTATAACTCTGTGCTACTCTCCCTCCAACAAATGGAGATTTTTCTACAAGATAAACGTGAATGCCAAGTTTTGATAAATCCAAAGCGGCCCTTATACCTGCAATTCCAGCACCCACTATCAAAACTTTTGGAGGCATTTCAACCTTTATAGTTTCAAGTGCTCTAGCCTCTCTTACCTTTGCTATTCCAGATTTTACAATTTTGATTGCCTTCTCTGTTGCCCCCTCTTTATCATGTTTATGTGCCCAGGAAACGTGTTCTCTAATATTTACATGCTCTAGAAGATACGGATTTAACCCCGCTCTTGCTGCTGCCCTTCTAAAAGTAGTTTCATGTAAATGAGGTGAGCATGATGCTACAACAACACCATTAAGATTGAACTCCTTTATATCATCCTCAATTTGCTTTTGTCCTGGATCAGAGCAAGTAAACATCATTTCTCTAGCAATAACAACATTTGGCTCGTCTTTCACTGCGTCAACTACCTTATAAACATCTACAACATCTGATATATTTCCACCACAATGGCAAACGTAAACCCCAATTCTATCATTTACCATCATCTCACCTCAACGATCTTTGCTCCCACCTCATATAGATAATCCATGCATTGAGCAGCTGCAGCATCAGCCTCAACAATTGAATCTGGAATATCCTTTGGTCCTGCAGCGCATCCAGCAACAAAAACTCCTTTAACATTTGTCAAAACAGGATTGGTATTTTCACTAACGGGGTTTACAAATCCATATGGATCAAGTTGAAGGTCAACATTCTTGAAAACATCTTTTATACTCGGATCAGATATTAAACCAGTAGCAAGAATAACCAAATCGTGTTCTGCATCAATTACACTGCCATCCTCCATGTTCTCGACTCTCAGTTTCAAATCTCCATTTTCCAATTCATCTATTCTTGACACTCTTCCTTTAACAAACATTATCCCCATATCAATGGCAGTGTTGTAGAACTCTTCGAATCCTTTTCCATATGCTCTTATATCCATGTAATATATCGTTATATCCGCTATTGGCAATGCTGCAGAGAGAAGAATTGCTTGTTTGATAGAATACATACAACAAACTCTCGAGCAAGCTGGATTTCCGATAGATTTATCTCTTGAACCTACACACAGAACGTATGCAATTCTATCGGGTATTTTTCCATCAGATGGTCTCAAAATCCAGTGATAAGGCCTAGTTGGGGCTAAAATTCTTTCCATTTCTAATGCATGAAGCACATTTTTAAATTCACCATACCCATACTCTCTTTTGAGATGGGCTGGAAATATCTTAAAACCGGTTGCGATGATAACAGATTTTACCTCAAGCTCAATTTCTTCAGGCTTTTGAAGGAAGTCTATCGCTTCTGTTGGACAAGCCCTTTCACACCTACCACACATTGTACAGTTATCTAAATCTATTAAAGCCTTCCTAGGTGATGCTATGTCTGATGGAATATATGCAGCTTTTCTACCAATAAGTCCAAATTCATACTCTTTTGGAACGTAGATTGGACAGGCAAACTCACACCTCTGACATCCAATACATGCGTCCTCTTTCACGTATCTTGGTTTTTTGAGGATTTTTACCCTGAATTTTCCTTCTCCTTCTTTATAAATCTCCTTTACTTCACAATAAGTCATTACTTTTATATTTGGATGATGTGACACTTCAGCCATTTTAGGAGTTGTTATGCAAGCCGCACAATCTGTTGTCGGGAAAACCTTACTAAGCTGAGCCATTACTCCCCCAATACTTGGTTCTTTCTCTACTAATAATACTCTAAAACCAGCATCGCCCAATGATAGAGACGACTCTATTCCAGTAATTCCTCCACCAATTACTAAGACATCGTAATTTTCCATTTTTTCACCCCTTTTTAATAGGTCCAAGTTTCTTCAATGTCTCGTAAAGGCTATTTACATGCTTAACGAAAGCTTCAACACAAACAGAACAAATGCCAGCAAGCTTTAACCGTTCTCTTTCAATCCCATTTTCCTGAAGTAAGTCATAAGCTTTCTCTATTCTTTCAGCAGTTCTTTCAACGCAATCTGTCAAAAAAGGACAGTCCTCACCGCTTGATGCAACGAAGACGCCATCAAAACCTTTTTTAAAAGCATATAGAATTAAATCCGGCCTAAGCATACTTGCACATGGAATTCTAATAACATAGGTCGTTGCTGGATATTCTGCTTTCATTAGTCCAGCAGCGTCAATTCCCCTGTAGGCCATTTCAGCCGCAAAAATTAAAATTTTTGGTTTAAAATTCTCGCCTGTCATTGTAGCGTTACCCTTTCTTCTTTATGAATAACCTGTCATACCCAGGTTCTTCAATGTATCCGAGAAATTCATGACCCATTTTCTTCGCCCATTTAGGCAAATCTCTTCTCGTACCCGTGTCTGACGAAAGCACTTCCATAATTCCACCAGCTGGAACTTCTGCCATGGCTTTTTTTGCAGCAAGTAATGGGCCTGGACATGATGTTCCTCTCGCATCTACAACTTTATCTGGTTTCAAATTTTTCAATTCCTCTACATCCATTTTTAACCACCTCCTAAAAACAAATTTATTTACACATAGTAGAATATGTCACATTCCTCAGCTAGTTGTGCAGCCTCAAAAACACCCGTTATATCATCCACTATCTCATCAAATCCATCCTTACTCTTAACACCAAATTGCAAAGCTGCTGTTGAGCAAGAATACACGGTTAGCATTCCATCTTCTTTCATTTCCTGCAATAATTCATACCAGTTTGCAGTACCAGCCTTTTTCATGTTCTCGATGATTTCCGGTACTAAATCCTTGTAAGTTTCGCTCCATCTAGCATTGGGGTCAAGATGATTGAGCTTTTCTGGATTTCCTTTTAAAAATGCCCATACGCCCCATGTTTGTAGAAATATATATACGTGGATGCCCATTGCAGTTAATCCATAGGCAAGCGAAGCCATCATTTGTAATGCATCTACTGTTCCGTTAAACAAAATTATTAAGGCCTTTTTCCCTCCCTCTTCGCTCATATCGTAGTTTAATAATGCAATCTATTTTAAGCTTTTCTATTATAACTCCACCAAATTTTTTCGGCAAACCGAAGATTTGTGAAGTACAACTCCTTTTAATGAGCGGCTTTCCAGATAAGACACCACTACGGCTAGTGTCAGACTGTTTTTCAGGCGTTTATATTTAAATCCTCGCTCTAATTCCTTTGTTGCATATCGTATGCAAGGCTTTGCAATGAGTGACTGCCCATCGCTCGCAGGTGGACTTAGCAGCAACAGCACGTTAAATATCGAGGTTCAGAAATGCGGTAAACACGATTGTATCTATATTCATGAGGTTGTATATTTTAATGGAGTTAACAAAATCATCGTTGGAAATGTAAACGCACATCAGAGACAACGATAAGGGGAGGTAAGTACTGGTTCATAATTTCTAGAGTTTTCTATTACACCATGAAAAACTAAGGTTACGGCAGAAAACTTTGGTGTAAAAGTTATATTTATCAAAAAAGCTATTCTCCTATTGCCTATTCTGTGTAAATGATGAAGCCTTTAGAAGCAAGAACCTCCCTATTTTAATGAGGAGAGCACCAGATTATCGAAAATGATATATATGCCCACTAATATTTTTAGTTATGGCAAAGCAGTTAATTATACTAAACAGTGGTCCTGAGGATCCTTGCAGAGCTACTGCAGCTTTTTTAACAGCTAAAGCTTTAGTCGAGAAAGGAGATGAAGTAGCGATTTGGTTGTATAATCAAGCAGTCTACCTTGCAGTTGAAGGGACACCATCTGAAGTTCAGGCACCGGGACTCCCACCTTTTGAAGATCTGTTTTTATTTTTAACGAAAACCCACAATACTCCAATATACATTGGTATTTCGTGTGCTGCAGGCAGAGGTCTTATTGACGCACAGGGAAATCCTAGAGTTAAGTTCTGCTGTGGTGAGCTGGCAAACCCCGCTAAACTTGCTGAACTCATCAAAGAATCGGATCATATCCTAACCTTCTAGTTAGAAATAAAATTTTTTAAAATTTTTTAAAAATAAGAAATTTTATTCTAACATTAGGAGAGCATCCTTTGCTGCTTCAACGATTGGTGAAGTTATGCCCGGTCCCGGTGTCAATAAAGGCTGTGTGGCAAATTGAAGATTCAACAAATCGTACAAAGTTGCTCTAAACTGTATTGCCAAGGATATAGTATTTACAATTTCCCCGCAAGAAAGGGGTCCAGCAACCTGCCCTCCTATAAGATATTTGCCATTTTCGTCAAATACAAGTTTAACTCTAACGTTACTCGTTCTTGGCAAAGTTGGAGGATGTTTGTTGGGGACATCCGCCCATCCAGTAAAGTAATTATATCCCCCATCTCTAGCCCTCCTCTCTGTAAAACCCACTCCTCCTAAAGCCAAATCACCTACAGCAGTTGCAAAAGCGCTTACAACTCCCTTTATTGTTCTTGGCCTTTTTATCTCAAAGAGATTAGATCCAGCTATTCTTGCCTCAACACATCCTATTGAAGCAAGCATCAATGGTATAGGCTTCCCCGTAAAGAAACATCTTTTTTCTGCGCAGTCTCCTACTGCAAACACATCTGGATGTGATGTCCTCATATAGTCATCGACTTTTACACCAAATCTTCCAATCTCTAGACCCATTTTTTGTGCAAGCTCAAGGTTTGGTCTCGCTCCAGTAGATAAAAGTACAAAATCAGCATCTAATTTCTCTCCATTTGATAACTCAACTCCACTGACTTTCCCATTCCCCAAAATTCTCTTTACACTCGTGTTTGTAATTATGTTTACACCCATATCTCTCAATTTGTTTTCAGCCATTGCACAAAACTCATCATCAAAAGAGACTTGCAGTAGGTGTGGCAGTATTTCAACTATTGTAACGTTTTTGTTGAGTTTCAATAGTTCATCTGCAAATTCAACACCTATGAATCCTCCACCCACAATTACTATGTTCTCAGCCTCTTTGGCAGCTTTAAGCATTTTTTCTATGTGGTCAGGGTCTTTGTAAACCATGTAAACTCCTTCTAGATCTTTTCCCTCTATTGGTGGAGCTACTGGGTAAGAACCGGTCGATAATACGAGTTTTTCGAAAGATATCTCATCACCGCTTGCCAACTTTGCAGTTTTTGAATTTATATCTACGTCCACAACTTCATCGATAATCAAGTTAACTCCATTGGCGGTTAATGCACCATCTGGATTTACACACTTCTTGATTTCGCCAATTGTTCCAAAAATATAAGGGATACCACAAGGCACAACAGATAATCTTTCTTTACGAACCAGAGTGACTTCTGCATCTGGATAGGTTTCTTTAGCCGTAATAGCCGCAGTTATTCCCACAGGACTGCCACCAATCACCAAAACATCTACCTTCATAGTCAAATTTTAAATAGGTAGCATTATATCAATTTTTTTGTTTCTAAAAAATTTTTAAATTATTAAACATTTAAATAAATACATCCTCGTGGTCTCGATAGACTCTCATTAATACTTCCCAATGTTTTATCTCAAAGCTATTCCTCCAGTAAAACCATTCAATCAATTCTACACTTCAAAATCCTCCGAAGATTACATCATACTATTTTTCCAGCTAAAAATTAAAGCTTTTTTCGTTTTCGTATTTTCCCCGCTAAACCCAGTGGATCGTAAATCCTTGGATCAAGTATTCCCTCACCAAAAATCGACACCATTGTGTGGGTTTTCAATACATGTTGCTTCAACTCATCTTTACTTTCAAAAGACTTTCCACAATATCGGCATTTTATCATACTACCAATACACTTAACTTGGTTCTTATTAAAGCTTGTGGTTTCTTAAAACATTTCAGCAGTCCAAAAACTTTTAAACCTATAGTAGTCTTAAAACATGGGCAAAACGATCGCAGAAAAGATATTGAGCGAAAAGAGTTGTAAAGACGCTTATGCTGGAGACATAGTAATTGCAAAGCTTGGCCAAATCGCATTGCAGGATTGAATGACTCCATTAGCAATAAGACTGTTGATGAATCTAAATGTCGAAATTAATGCCACAAACAAATGCGCTTCTTTGTTGATTATACTTCACCACCCCTAAGAAAGGAGTTGAGCAACGACCAAAAATTCATTAAGGAGTTTGCAGAGAAAATTGGGGCTAACTTCAATAATCCCGGTGAGGGTATAATCCATCAACTAATGGTTGAAAAACACGTAAATCCCGGAAACTTGGTTGTTGGTATAGATAATCATACACGTACTTATTGTGCTTTAGGGCATTTGCAACTGGTATGGGTTCGATAGATGTTGCAATCGCAATTGCTTCGAGAAAGAACTGGTTTAGGTTTCCTGAAACCTTTAGAATCGATGTGGATGGAGAATTCAAGAAGGGTGCATACCCAAAGGATTTGACTTTGTGGATTACTGGCAAACTGGGAGTTGATAGAGTAATATACAAGGCTTAGAGTTTCATGGTGATGCTATCGACAAGATGGATATGAGTGGAGAGTTAACAATAGCCAACATGGAGAAACCCACGCTTACATTTTCCTTAGAGAAGTTAAATACAGCGAAAGTAAGCCAGAAGTAGTTTTGATAGAGGATTCTAGTATCCGAAAATTATTTCCCACTCCAACAAACCCTTG
>JAGGXN010000112.1 GCA_021163065.1 Archaeoglobaceae archaeon
ATCTGGAATTGTATCATTAATCCAAACATCGTATGCATCGTGTGTAGAACCATCGTGGTAAACTTTGATTGTGTATTTAACAATATCGTTAACTTCTACATCGCTTCTGTTAGCTTGCTTTTCTATCCTTAAGTTTGGTTCAACAATGTTTACGGTTGCCGTATCATGGGTTTGAAAAGTCTGACCACTCTCGTTTGTATGCGTTGAATAAGCATAGTTTACGGCATTAACACCATTTTGATTTTCCATTGTGTTGTTGATTATTGTTGTTATGTTGAATGTAAAAGTCTTTGGCCCAGTAAAATCACCACGACTCCAAACTAATTGTATCCCACCATTATATGGGTTAATTTGATCTGGATCAGGATCTGCATCAACAAATTTGAAATTAACTGGCAAATTGTCTGTTACAACAACATTCTTGTATTCCTCATGCCCCCAGTAGTGAGCTGTTATTGTGAAGTTTGCATATTCGCCAATCGTTAATGTGTCATTAGGCCTTTTAGTAAATTCAAGTCTGTCAGTGTAAACTAAATCTCCCGCCTGGCTGTATAAACACCCACAATTGCAATAACCTTTAACGGTTACGTTGTTTTCCAATGTACCGTTATCGTAAACGTCTGCTTTAACCGTTCTAACCCAAGTGTTCGTTCCTTCCGGAATGGTTTGATGTTCCCAAACAATCTTCGTCTTTCCGTTCTCAATCGTTATTATTGCGTCATTTGGGATAACTTCAACGTTGTAGAAAGCTGAACCAAGGATATCTTCAACCGTGACATTTAGGGCTGTATCGTTGTAACTGCTAACTTTAATTTGCCATTCAGCCTTTTGTCCTGGAATAACGAGCTGCTTTTCAGGTTCTTTCTTAACATCAAGTCTTATAATTTTTGGTCTGATTGTTACACTTTTATTCTTTTCAGATTCATTTCCACAGGAGTCTTTGTAATAAACGTAAAATTTGTCAGAAGTTTGTGTGGTAAGCTTACAAGTTTCCTCATCACAATCTTCATTTTTAACTTTAAATCTAATTCTAATTCTTTCGTTTGGATATATCTTATCAATCTTCGACGAATCCCAAATAAGCTTTCCATTCTGCTTATCTGGTTCTGAAGTAAGAGAGTGACTGCCATTATTACTCCAAACTTCTGCTGAACCGTTAACGTAAACATAGCCTGAAGGTAAAAATTCAGTAATGTTTATTATTTCTGCCGTAGCTCCATTATTTGTTATTCTAAGGTTTATCTCCCCACCACAGGTGTCGATGTCATACCATTTGCTTAGACTAATCTTTGGCTCTGTAATAAGTGTTGCAATCGCGGACTCTGCATCTTGCGGCAAACAGCATCCCCAATAAACAGTTGCTTTGTTTTGCGTGTCATCGCTGCACGAATTAACACTTACATTTAATCTTACAACATAGCTTTTTCCGACATCCAAATCTGGAACATTCCATTTCAGTGTCTTTCCATTCACCTCATTTGGATACGGATTTGCAGAGACAAAATTTACATTAGAAGGCAATTCATCAACAAGCGTTATGTTTCTCGCCTTGTAGTTTCCATCGCTCGTGATAGTTATCGTCCAAGTAAATGTCTCACCACTGTTTGCTATCTTAATCTCAGGAGTCTTTTCAATAGATAAATGTGGAGAGGCTTTTTTAACATCAAATGATTTTGAATCTTCCGTTCCATATTTGCCACAGGGCAAAGTATAGTTTGTTCTTGCTACTGCTGTTCCTAAATTTTCATTACAAATACAACTATCATTAATTTTTACCTTAAAATTGATGTTAACTTCAGATTCGCTTGGAATTTCTTTGTAATACCATATCAAAGTGTTATTATTAGAATAATACGTAAATTTATCAGCTTGCGGATTTGAGCTTTGTTCGTTGTCAAAAACCAAGCAATTTGGCAGTTTTTCAATGATCTTCGCATCATAAGCGTATACAGGCCCTACATTTTTAGCAATGATTGTAAAATTAGCATATCCACCACATTCATCTATCAACTCTCCGTCGTGCTTAGATATTAACAACTCTCCTTCCAAGGTTTCAACCCTTGATTTATCGCTAACATTTTGACATTCTTCGCATTCACCATTTAGGCAACAACCCCATCTTGCATAAACGGAGTTGTTTAGATTTATGCAACCTTTAAAGGTGGCATTTAATCTAATCTTTTTTCTTTCCTTCGGCTTTAAATCACCTAACTTCCAGGTAATCTTATTACCACTAATTGTTGGATTTACTGAATTCCCATCAATGTCCGAGCTTAAATATTTCAAATCAGAATCTAAAACATCAACGACTGTAACGTTTTTGGCGGTTCCATTTCCCTTATTGACAACACATATGTTCCAAGAGAAATTTCTCTGCGTTGCGAATATTATGTCTGGTGTCTTGCAAATAGTTATATCTCCACTTGTTGTTATCAACGGCTCATCTTCATCACTTGAGTGCTTTACATCGCAGCTTTGCTGCGTACAGTTTATGTAATCGCAGTAATC
>JAGGXN010000092.1 GCA_021163065.1 Archaeoglobaceae archaeon
ATGAGATGACGAAAATACTTTACGAGAACATTGATGAATTGGCTAAAGCTCATCAGGTAGCAAAGCAAATTGACATGCATCATGCATTTGAAGGATTAATGATCCCACTCCATCCTGGAGCAATCAAATACTATGAGGAACAGGGCATAAGCGTACCAGCGAAACTTAAACCGTGAGGTGCACTTTTTGAAAAAAAAGGGCTTTATTTTTTTATTTTTGGTTTTTTTAGTTCTATTGATTCTATTTTATCCAATAGATGTGTTAAGACTTAAGTTTAATGAAAAAACGGTTTTTTATACGCCAATACTTTCGAATTTAAATGTTGAAGTTTGTTATACGCATAGCGTTTCATTAACAAAAGTTGTTGATTGCTATGCAATTAATAATTCCGGAATTTTTGCGGTAAAAACTAAATGGCAAGATTTTGAAGCTGGACAGCCTTTGGATGGATATATTGAAAATAGCTTTTTCGTTAAAGATCTTAATTCATATCTTGGCAAAAATTGGGAGTATTGGTTCATCCCATTAAACAACGTTTCCGTTAAAATTAATGGAAAAAACGTTTTTTTGAACCCTAAGGATGAGGGAATTTTGATGTTCGAAGTTTCAAAAGCTCCTTTGGGTGAGATTGCATTGAGGTGGTGCAAATGAGTGAAGATTTTGTGGAGAAAGAATTGGAGATAGAAAAGACTAGGGTGTTATCAAAAAGGCTAATGGTGATCGTAAAGGCTGCGGCAATACTAATTGGGATTTATGAAGTCTTATTCATATTCAACTTCACATATTCAATTTATGATCTATTTAGTAGAATCGGTCTTAAATTGTCTTTTTTAAGACTTGATTTCCAAGACAAGCAGGGAATGGCCTTTGTTTTGGCAATGATTTTGCTAATAGCTTTTGTTTTACATCCGATCGTAAAAAAGGAAAAGCACTATAAGAAGGTACCTTTTTACGACTATATTTTAATAGCTTTAAGCTTGGCAAGTATGTTTTACATGTTTTTTAGATTTCCAACTTATATGATCTACTATGATGTAAATATTTATGACGTTATTTTTGGTTTAATAGCTATAGCTTTAGTGTTGGAGGCAACGAGAAGAACCGTTGGCTGGATTTTGCCAGCAATAGTTTTAGCATTCTTAGCTTATGGAATACAAGACACGCAGTTTAACTGGAATAGATTCGTACAGTATTTATATTTGGATCAAGGCATATTTGGAATTCCATTCTACGTTATGACCATCTATGTCTTTGCATTCATCTACTTTGGGGCATTTCTATTGAAAATAGGTGTTAGTGATTACGTAACCAAGTTCATGATAGCCTTGTTTGGTCCACGTCAAGGAGGACCGGCAAAAGCAGCAGTAGTTTCAAGTGGTTTGATGGGAACTGTTAGTGGAAGCTCAGTAGCAAACGTTCTGACTACCGGAACTTTTACAATTCCGTTGATGAAAAGAGCAGGATATCCAAGAGAGATTGCTGGGGCCGTTGAACCAGTGGCTTCTACTGGTGGTCAGCTAATGCCACCAATAATGGGTGCTGCAGCATTTATCATGGCACAATTCTTGGGTATACCTTACAACAAGCTAATAATAGCCGCTATAATTCCCGCTTTAATCTACTATGCTGGAGTTTACCTATTCATAGACTTAGAAACAAAGAGACTTGGTTTGAAAGGGATATCAAGGGATGAATTTGAGCCTTTAGGATATTTCATACGGAAATTGTACATTTTATTGCCAATAGTGGTTATTACTGTTGCGTTGGTTTGGGGATTGGCCCCACATATAGTTGCGATTTCATCACTCGGAATAGCCATATGGGTTGCTTGGATCTCCAGAGAGGAAATTGCCGGAAACGAGCAGCTTTATGTTGGAATTGCATTGTTAACAACCCTTTTAATGTTCACAAGCAGAAATTTAGCAATTCCTGTTGCAATCATTTTAATTTCAATGGCATTGGCATTGGTCTTTCTTGCTTTAACAACAAAGCATGTGATATTCAATGAAAAGTTATACATTAGTTTGCTATTTATTTTCTTTATAGCATTTACAAAGTTTCTTGGTATAAGAAAGGAAGCAATCTTACTAATGACTGGTGTTTTTGGTATCATCTTCTCCTTAATAGTTGGATACGCATCTAAGGGTGAATCTGGAAAGACAATGTACAAAGCCACATACGAATCGATGATTGATGCTGGAATTACGTCAACTAGTGTAATGCTTGCTGCAGCAAGTGCTGGATTGATACAAGGCGTCTTAACAATGACTGGATTGGTAACAAGCCTTGGATATAAGCTAATAGACTTGACTGGGGGAATTTTGATCCTGCTTTTGATAATGGCCATGGTATTTAGTTTAATACTTGGCATGGGTGTCCCAACAACGGCAAATTACGTTATAACGTCTTTAGTGGCTGCTCCCGCAGTCTATACTGCTGTTGCTGGAAGTGGGATTTACGATTTACCAGTTCCGGGAACTGGTACAGCAATAGCTTTGTTAGCAGCACACTTCTTTGTCTTCTATTTCGGAATACTTGCCGACTTAACACCACCTGTAGCTTTAGCTGCTTATGCCGGTTCAGCTTTAGCTGGTGGAGATTTCTGGAAAACGGCAAGGAATTCTGTAAAGTACGCTTTAGCAGGCTATATCGGTCCTTACATCTATTTCACCCATCCAAAGATGTTCTTAATAACCGTACAATCTTGGAATTTAGAAGTTGCTTTAGAAATTTTATATTACTTTTTAGCAGCAGTATTGGTGATGTATTTGCTCGCAATAGCGATAACGGGCTTCCACAAAAAACCACTTAAGCTATGGATTAAAGCATTGTTCGCAGCCCTAGGTATTGCAGGCGCAACGTTGAATTACATACCAATAGCTTTGGGCGTTGTAGCGTTGGCATTCTTAAAACTGTTTGGAAATAAAGATTAATTTTTTTAATTTTTTATTATTTTCTATGTAACAATAAAATAAAAATTTTGAATGGGATTTTTTACCGCTACTTTGAGTGTGCTGCCAGTTGAGTTAGCCTGATTTTTATGTCCCTTCCAACCCCTTCTGCTTGGTCATTATCTTTTTGTCAAAAGTCTGGTAATGTGGATGACTCAACCTTTGATCTTTCCCTCCTAAGTTTATCAGATTCCTTTTTAATTCAGTGTTGAGTTTCAGAAAGGGATCATCTAATGAATTTATATTCTAATACCTATTGCTGAAGTTATCTCCATCTGCTCTTTGCCCGGTAAATCAAGTGGGAGAATATGGGTATTTCAATATCCAAAGGCATCTACTACAATATCGCATCCTTCCTCCTTCTTCTTGTTAGATCAATGAATTGATAAGACTGAATTAATCACCTTATCCAAAAGACGTTTGGATAAGGTCTCTCAAATCCCTATCACCAGTAACAATTACCTTTTTTATCAGTAGCTGTTGCCGCAACAAATGCATCAGCATATGCTGTACATGACTTTAATTCTGGCAGCAGTTAAAGCAATACCCTCATTAACACTAGCAAACTCAACACTCCATCTTTTTACAATAGCTACAAAAGTTAGTAAAGAACTCTGAAGGCATAAACCATGTTCTTATTAAACAACTACTGTGAATCACTAATGATAAAATTGATTCAATTAATGTTTTGGGTCTTTCATTTCAAATGTTGTTTTTGTTTGCAAAAACGGGTATGAATTTTTGTTGAGAAATAAAAGTTCAAAGAGGAAAAGATAAAGACTTATTAAAAAACCTCCTCGTAAAACCTCTGTACCATCCTCTTATCTTCCAAAACCTCTTTATCTTTTAACACTTGTCTTTCGAGCTTTTTTAAGGTTGCATGAATTGTAAATTCTACTCCCCAACTTTCACCAGTTACAAAGAAGACCCCAAGATCACTCGTTAATCTCATCCTTACGTAGATGAGAGGTACCCTCCTATAGTACATCTTGAGTTTCTTTATATAAACGAAAAGGTGCGACTTTCCAAAGGACTCTTTGAACTGCTCCATAAACTTGTTTAAATCATCTAAGAGCCTCTCCACATCTAAATCATCCAAAACTACACCCTTCGTGATTATTTGCACATCTGTTGGAATTTCCTTCTTTAAGCAATATTCGAGAATATCCTTCTTTACGACTATTCCCTCTGAAATACTATTATTTTTTGTAACCACGACGCTCGATATTTCATTCTCGATCATTAGATCAATGACCTTGGCAACTGTATCATTTCTTTCGACTGTCACAACTGGGCGGCTCATCACGCCTTCAATCATTATTGAGAGTGTCTTTTCTTTTTCTTTCCTACTCAGATATCCAAGTCTATCGTTTTTCCCTAGAAATACAACCCTATCTATTATATCTTTGCCAGTAATAATTCCAGCAACTTTACTTTCGTCGTCAACTACAACAACTCTGCTAATTCCATCATCTCGCATGGTAGCCAAAGCTTTGGCTGCAGTATCGTGCGTCCTAACAGCTACAACTTCAGAACTCATGAGTTCACTGACTTTAACATTTTCAAATTCATGTTTTATTTTTTGAATATAATCGTCGATGTGGATAACTCCAATTTTTCCATTAAGTTTTATAAGAACAAAGGGTGTAGAATCCTCTATAAACCTTCTCACCACTTTTTCTGACTTTAACTCATTAAGTGGGATTACTCCAGTTCTTACGAGGAAGTTTTTAATCTTCGTTTCGTCAGGATTCGTCATTAAGCCACCTCTAATTAGGTCTTTTTCTCTCACAACACCAACAATTTTGCCATCCTCCTCAGCCAATATAGCTTTGTCATGCTCGGCTTCTAACATTGAAAGAACCTTTGAAATCGTTTCATTTACGCTAATAACATAATAGTTCTCTCTAATCAACTCTTTTAATCCCTCAACATCCATCTTATTTTCACCTTTGTTAATACATACCATATAATACAAAGTATAAAAATGTAACTCAAAATATTTACTTTGAATGTGTTTTTGCTAGAATCCCTTAAAATAAAATAACCCAATAACTAGTGATAAACTATGTAATATGATTTTTAATTAGTTACCAGATCATTTGTAGCTCCACAAATATTTTGAAAGCTTTCTAACGTTTTTTACGACGTATTCAGGGGTTAAATTCCTAAGCCATTCAACAATTTTGTCATCATACAGCATGTTTTCGCTTAGTGGTATGCTAATTCCATCTGGCTCAAAGTTTTTGATGTGCAAACAGCCCAGTGGAACTCTTGCCAACTTTCCACTTGGAGTTTGTGATGGATCAATTACAATGTAGTCTTTTTTCTTTTCATGCCCTCCTGTTACCTTAAATCTAACCTTTTGCTTGATCTTCCTAACCCACACATCAATCCAAGATTCAAACAACAC
>JAGGXN010000044.1 GCA_021163065.1 Archaeoglobaceae archaeon
AATTTCTTCATACATCTTTTCAATCGGTAAGAAACCTGTAAATACTACATTTTCTTTAAGTTCATTTAACACATAATTTAAATTTTCTTTAATGGTACCAATGAATTTGATTTTAACCTGAGGATGCCTTTCCTTTACCTTTTTTAAAGCATCTAAAATTTCACGTATCCCATGATAACTCTGTATTCCTCCACCCATTTGGACGAGATCACAGTCTCTCTCCACATTATCTGAATTTTGAAACTGAATAGAATTTTTTACTGGTACATTTGGAATGATTATTACCGGCTTCACCGGATAAAATCTTTCAGCCACACTACGACTAACTGCGATCACTGAATCTACATGTTTTAAAAGAAAAATTTCTAATATATGAGAGATGTTCTCAACAAGTTTTTTCAGAAACCCTTTTTTTATTTTCAACCAACCATAAGCGATTTCACTTGGCCAGTGTTCGTGAACATCATATATTATTTTCACCTTGTTCCTTTTCAAAATCTTGAGAATTAGACCAATTATAAGTGAATCTGGTTCGTGACAGTGATAAACGTCACAATCCTGTTTTAACCCCTCTTTAAAAACTCTCCAGAGTGTTACAAGGTGCAGAATTTTGCTTTCTGGTTTTTTAACGGCAATTATTCTTACATTGTCTATGATTTTTTTCCACTTTTTCTCATCTGGAGCGATTATCGTCACTTCGTGAAACTTCGCGAGGCTTCTACTTTCTTTGTGAAACACTCTAACGTCGAAGGGTTTGTGGGTTGATGTTAGCATGCAGACTTTCATAATTGCTTTTCTAATTTACTGAGTATTAATGTCATTTTTTCACTTGCCTTTCCATTCCCAAACCTATATCCGTAATTCTCCCTTTGCGGCTCGAATTCGTTAACAGCTTTGGCGATCTTCTCCTTGTCAGCCCCAACAAGCACATTCCACCCATCTTCAACCGTTTCAACCCATTCCGTAGTCTCCCTCAAAGTCACACACGGAACCTTGAAAATATACACCTCCTTCTGAACCCCTCCTGAATCAGTTATTACTTTCCTCGCATTCTTCTCAAGAACGAGCATATCCAAGTAACCCACTGGCTTAATGACTGTTATACTTTTCTCCACTTTCTCCCAAAGACCATATTTCCTTAAAAATTTCTCGGTTCTCGGATGACAGGGGAACACGAGATTTTCTATATCACATAGCGCTTCTACTATACTCCTTAACCTTTCAGGATTGTCCGTATTCTCTGCTCTGTGAACTGTCGCTAAAAAGTAGTCCTTGGACTTTAAATCAAGCTCCTTTAGTATTCTCGATCTCTTTTCAGCAATTCTTATGTTCTGATTGATTGCATCAACCATCACATCCCCAGTCAGATATACCCCCTTTACGATTCCTTCTTTTTTAAGGTTTTCAACAGACCTCTCGGTGGGGCAGAACAGGAGATCTGAGCAGTGATCCACTAATACCCTGTTCACCTCTTCTGGAATCCTCTTGTCGTAGCTCCTAAGACCCGCTTCGACATGAGCTACGGGCACATGAAGCTTAACAGCCGCCAACGCTCCAGCCAACGTCGAATTTGTGTCCCCAAAAACCACAACCACGTCTGGCTTCTCTTTCAAGAGTGCCTCTTCTATCCTTTTAACCATCTCACCGGTTTGATATCCATGGGTTCCAGAACCAACACCTAAGTGATAATCAGGCTCAGGAATTCCAAGCTGATCAAAAAATATTCTGTCCATCTCATAGTCATAATGCTGGCCAGTATGAATAATAATCTCATCGAAGTGTTTTCTTATCTCTTTCGAGAGGGGAGCAAGCTTGATGAAATTTGGTCTTGCACCAACTATTGAGATCACCTTCATACCATCACCTGAACTGAAACTGAAGCTCGGGGTTTTCCTTAAACTCTCTCAAACTGTTAGGATAGTTTTCAATAAACCAGACCATAAAGCTTGTTATATCAATTTTGTCCTTCAAGAACTTCTTTTTCCGCCTCTTCCAGATTTCCTTGATCTTATCATTTTTGGCCATTTGTTCAGCCAGCTCTATTGCCTTTCTCGGGTCTTTTGTATTGATTAACAGTCCGTGTCTTTCAAGTTCCATGAAATTGCCCATCTCCTTTTTGGGATCCACAAACTTGTTGCTCCTAATGGTGGGCGTACCAAGAATTGCCGACTCAAAAGCCATGGTCTGTGTGTCTGTAACAAGCAATTTTGCAAAGTATATCGCATGATGAATTTTTTTCTTGGAGATTTTTAAGACGTACTTCTCCAGCTCCCTTGAAATGCGCCCTTCTGATGATATTACAACATCAACATCCTCTTTAAGCCTATTCACGAGTTCTACTTTATCCCTATAACTAAATCCACCAACTCCTATATCATGGGCAGCATCAAAAGCATTAAACCTTAGAATTGCGTAACTGCCTTTATCAACACCAAGCTCATCAAGGATTGACGGATCGGGATTGAAGTACTTTGGGTGGAGATAAGCCAGCTCCTTGAAAGAATTGACCCTCAGGTGTTTTTTACCCAAATCGTCAAGATATGTATATGGCGTTATGACAGAGTCCACAAATGGTAGATAAGCTTTCATTTGTATGGCCAAAAGCCTGTTCGATCTTGGTTCAGAATCATAGAACACAAAACTCCGACTTCCCAACACTTTCGCAATATAGGGTGCGTATATTTCGAATCCTGTTACAACATCGGGCTTGAAACTTCCTAGAAGTTTTTTAGCCCTGACCACATCCAGCGGTAGCTTTAAAATTCTATCCCAGTTCGTTCTGACTCTCGAAAACACTTCTCCCTCTATCTCCGCGACTTCTAAAGTCTCACCGTAGTCGCGATATAGCACCCTAACCTCGTTGCCTCTGCGCTCCAAATCCCTAACAATGTTCTTGTAAAAGTGGTACTGTGCCGGTGTTGATATAATCACTGTCACTTTCATCCTCTGCAAGTTAATTTCTCTTGCTATAAAAAATTGTTCAGAAACCCAAGACATCTTTCAAATACTATCTATTCTCTTTTTTCCAAACTATTTATAGTTTTTATTACCATAAAATAAACTAATCCAGCAAACGATATTTCAATAACTATAATCATCAGAAAATTTAATAATGGTCTTGCAACAAACACCCAATGTTTTTAAAAATAAGCTCTCTATATCAAAGCTATCGAGACTAAACAAGATACCAGATACACTAAATGTTGTCTCTATGGTAGCTCCAGAAGTGTGGGGAGAAATAAGCCTAAAGGTGGGATAAAAGCCAATCTTATTATCTCATAAACTCTTTTTAAAGAGGTAGTATACTTAAACTTAAATTCTTGGAAAAACGTTAAGAAAATGTTTAGCACTCACTTTACTTATTTTGAGTATCCATAAAATTTTCAAAACAGAGTATATAGTATCAAAGGTTAAAAAACAAGAAAATCAGCTTTTTCCGAAATAAAAATCTAAGTAAAGAAATTTTTAAATCAAGTGATTAAATTTTGTGTTATTAAGGAGTTGATATCCTTGCAAGCCGTAATCCTTGCAGCAGGTGAAGGAACAAGAATGAGGCCCCTAACGTACACAAGACCAAAGGTAATGCTCCCAATTGCAAACAAACCGATTCTCGAACACTTGATCGAAAATTTAGCTAAAGCCGGAATTAAAGATATTGTACTTGTCGTAGGATATAAAGATGAAACTATACGCAGTCATTTTGGCGATGGTGATAAATTTGGTGTAAAAATCCATTATGTAACGCAACGAAAGCAGCTAGGCACAGCTCACGCTTTAAAATCAGCAGCACACGTAATTGATGTAGATTTTATAATGCTGAACGGGGACAACATCGTAGGATGCGAAGATATTAAAAAAATCGCCGCCTACGATTGCGTTGTTGGCGTCAGAGAAGTTGATAGGCCGCAAGATTTCGGTGTTGTTAGAATTGAAAATGGTAAGGTTGTAGATATAATTGAAAAGCCGGAAGTTCCACCTTCAAATCTTATAAATGCAGGAGTCTACAAATTTAAAGAGGATTTTTTGGAATTTCTTGACAAAACTCCGCTATCAAAGAGGGGAGAGTACGAAATCACGGATACAATTTTGCTCGCAATTAAAGAAGGATTTGAGTTCGAAGCTGTAAAAATCAATGAATGGATAGATATCGGATATCCGTGGGATTTGCTTAGAGCTAACGAATTCATGCTTGAAAAATTAAGCGAAACCGTAATTGAAGGTGAAGTTGAGCAGGGAGTGCACATAAAGGGCAACGCAATCATTGGTGAAGGTACAATTGTAAGGTCTGGCTCGTACATAATAGGTCCAGTTATTATTGGTAGAAACTGTATTCTAGGCCCTAACTGTTTCATCAGACCTTACACATCGATAGGTGATAACTGCCACATCGGAGCTTTTGTTGAGGTGAAGAATTCGATAATTATGCGAAATACGAATGTGCCACACTTAAATTACGTTGGCGACTCAATCATCGGCGAAAACTGTAACCTTGGAGCAGGAACGAAGATAGCCAACTTAAGGCTGGATTACAGAGAAGTTAAAGCAACAGCAAAGAAGAACAAAATTTCTACTGGCAGGAGAAAATTCGGTGCAGTCATTGCTGATAACGTTAAAACTGGGATAAACGTGTCTATAAACGTTGGAGCGATGATCGGAAACGATGTTTTTATAGCTCCCGGAGCGGTTGTTGATGGCTATATTGAGCCTTATTCGTTCGTAAGGTGATGTTATGCAGGCAGTAGTTTTGGCAGCTGGTGAGGGGCAAAGGCTGAGACCGTTCACAGCTAACAAGCCAAAAGTGATGATTGAAGTGGCAAATAAGCCGATTTTGGAGTACGTAATTGAGGCTTTAAAGAGTGCAGGCATTCATGACATAATACTCGTTGTTGGATACAAGAGAAGCAGAATAGCTGATTACTTTGGTAGCGGTGAAAAATGGGGTGTTAAGATCAAGTATGCTGTTCAAGAACAGCAACTTGGCACAGCTCACGCTTTGAAACAGGCTGAGAAGTTTGTTGAAAGTGATGAATTCATAGTGGTTTCTGGCGACAATATATTCGATTCAAAAACGGTAGAAATGCTAAAAGAGCCGTGGATGCTGGCTTTCAAGAAATCGGATGAGCCCACGAAGTACGGAGTAATTGTAATGAAAAGCGGAGTTATTGAAGAGATACTGGAAAAGCCGAAAGAGGTTGTGAGCAATCTCGTCAACATAGGAGTATATAAGTTCGGGAAAGATATATTCAAGGAAATCGATGGAGAACTGGATTTGATTTCTGTGATCAACAGGATGATAAAAGATGGCTACACTTTCAAGTGCGTTGAAGCTCAACTCTGGATGGACATCGTTTATCCGTGGGACATTTTGAAGGTAAACAATCTCGTCATGAATTTTACTGGAAAAATGATTGGAGGAAGAGTTGAGAATGCAAAGATAATCGGCAACGTAATTGTTGGTAGTGGAAGCGTAATTGAGGCAGGGGCTGTCATTGAAGGACCAGTTATCATTGGAAACAATTGTAGAATAGGTGCAAACAGTGTTATCAGAGGTAGCACGAGCATAGGTGATGGTTGCACGATTGGAGCATTAAGCTACATAGAGAACAGTGTCATAGGAGACAACGTCTCGATTGGGTCTGGAGCATGCATCGTCGATTCTGTAATCGACAGAGGTTGCAGAATTGATCCAAAATTCACAGCGATTAGTGATGTTGCAGAAATAAGGGTTGGTGATGACATTAACACCGTGAAAGCTGGAGCATTTGTTGGGGAGATGTGCAAGATCGGCAGCAATGTTGTGGCGGAGCCAGGTGCAATTGTTGGCAATAGAGTGAAAGTATTGCCACTCAAAACTATTCGAGGAAACATTCCAGATGACTCGCTGATCGTATGAGGTGGGAAAATGTGTGGTATTGTTGGATACATAGGCTTTAGAAGAGCTGACAAGGTTGCTGTTTCAGCTTTAAAAAGACTGGAATATCGTGGTTATGACTCTTGGGGGGTTGCTGTTAAATCTAACGATGAAATTAAAGTTTACAAGCGAGTTGGAGCTATAGGAGATGTTAGTCAGTTTGAACTCTGTGAGGGTACGATATCCATAGGTCACACGCGCTGGGCGACGCATGGAAAACCAAGCGATGTAAATGCGCACCCTCACACAGACTGCAATGGCAAAATAGCGGTTGTCCATAACGGAATAATATCGAACTTCCAGAAGCTCAGAGAAAGCTTGGAGAGAGAAGGACACGTATTTAAGTCTGAGACCGATACCGAGGTAATTCCGCACCTAATTGAGAAATTCATAGACTCTGGATTGGATTTTGAGAACGCTGTGAAAGAGACCTTAAAGCACTTAAAGGGCTCCTACGCTTTTGTAGCATTGTCTAGCACAGAAGACAAGCTTGTTGCGTGCAAGTATAAGAGTCCGCTTATCCTCGGAATTGGTGACAACGAATACTTCGTAGCCTCTGACGTTCCAGCTATTCTTGAGTATACGAACAGAGTTGTATATCTCCATGATGGGGATACAGTTGTTCTGACAAGAGACAGTTATGAGATCTATAAAGATGGAAAGAAAGTCAACAGAGAAGTTGAGATAGTTCCTTGGAGCGTTGAGCAAGCTGAAAAAGGTGGTTTCGAACACTTCATGCTGAAAGAAATCCATGAGACTCCGAAAGTAATAGAGGATACACTGTTGGAATACGTTTCTGACGAAATAGAACTTGATGTTGGCTTCACTGCTGGAATATCCGATGTTATTTTCGTAGCATGCGGTACATCATATCATGCTTCACTCATCGGGAAGTACCTTATAGAGAAACTTGATGAAATTCCCGTTAGGGTTGAGTATGCATCCGAGTTCAACTATCACAATGCACCGCTCAGCAGATCGCTTGTGATCGGTATAACGCAGAGTGGTGAGACTGCTGACACACTTGAAGCTTTGAGAAAGGCGCAGAAGTTTGGTGCACGAACGCTAGCTATAACCAACGTTTTAGGTAGCAGCGTTACAAGGATAGCAGATGTAATTCTCTACACAAGAGCTGGTCCAGAAATCTGCGTTGCGGCAACCAAGACGTTTATAGCACAACTGATCGTTCTGTATGTAATTGCTCTACGACTATCGTTGCTATCCAGAAGTGAAGTAAATGAGATCCTAGCGGATTTAAAATTACTTCCGGAAAAAGTGAGGGCAATACTAGACATGGAGGACTACATCCGCAAAATAGCAGAAGAGCTAGCTAACTATGAGAACATGATGTATATCGGCAGAGGGCTTGGATATCCGATAGCTCTTGAAGGGGCACTTAAAATGAAGGAAATATCCTATATCCATGCTGAAGGCTATCCAGCAGGAGAACTCAAGCATGGACCTTTCGCACTGCTCGGCAAGCAGACGCCAGTAGTAGCATGTGTTCTGAGAGATGAAACTTATGATACTATGCTTGGAAACATAAAGGAAGTGAAAGCGAGAAACTCACCAGTTGTGGCTTTGACTGATGAAAATGATAGCGAAGCTGAGAAGTTCGTGGATTATGTGATAAAGGTTCCGAGTACAAACGTGCTGTTAACACCAGTAACATACTCCGTAGTTTTACAGCTTCTTGCTTATTACGCTGCCAGATCGAGGGGTTGTGAAATTGATAAACCAAGGCATTTGGCAAAAAGTGTAACAGTTGAATAAAAACGAGTAATAAAAAGTAATTAATTGGTTAATTGTTTAAAATCGCCTGAATGTGGGTTTAATACTATGCTACTGGGTAACTATTTGTTGTAACTCATACCCTCAAATTTTGTAAGCATTCTGTATTGGGTTTTGAAATTACGTTAATTTTTTATAATTTTACCCTTTAGTTTAAATGCAAATTTATAATAACCATATTGAGAAAGAATTAAAAGCAACATGCCATAGGAAAACTAATGGTTAGGATTGGTGTTTTCATTTGCCATTGTGGTTTGAACATTGCAAGAGTTATTGAAATTGAAGAACTTGTAAATTACGCTAAAAGCCTTAAAGATGTTGTTTTTGCAACTGATTTAAAGTACGCTTGCTCTGAATCTGGACAGGATGACATAATCAATGCAATTAAAGAGCACAAGCTTGACAGAATAGTCATCGCTGCTTGCAGTCCAAAGCTTCATGAACCGACTTTTAGGAGGGTTGCAATTAGAGCTGGTTTAAATCCATACGTTGTTGCGATGGCAAATATAAGAGAGCAATGTTCTTGGGTGCATCAAGCAAACCCTAAGGCAGCTACGATTAAGGCTAAAGATTTGATAAGGATGGCTGTTGCAAGAGCAAGACTGCTTACGCCATTGGAAAGAAGAAAAGCTAAGGTGGAAAAATCTGTTTTAGTTATTGGTGGTGGTGTTGCTGGGATCGAAGCTGCACTAAATCTTGCTGATGCGGGAATTAAAGTCTATTTAGTTGAAAAAACCCCAACTATAGGCGGTCACATGGCAACTTTAAATGAAGTTTTTCCAACAAATGACTGTTCAATCTGCATTTTAGCTCCAAAAATGAGTGAAGCTTGGAACCATGAAAACATCGAAGTAATTACAAATGCGGAGATAGAAGACGTTAGTGGTTATGTTGGTAATTTTAAAGTTAAGATAATAAAACATCCCAGATATGTTGATGTTTCAAAGTGCAAAGGTTGCATTGACGATTGCTCAGCAGTTTGTCCAGTAGAGGTTCCAAATGAATTTGACTATACAATTGGCATAAGAAAGGCAATTTATTTGCCAATTCCACAATCAACTCCGTTGTATGCAGCTATAGACTGGGAGCATTGCATTGGTTGCAAGCTTTGTGAAAAGGCATGTGAGCCCGAAGCTATAGACTTCAATCAGAAAGAGGAAAAGATCGAAATCAAAGTTGGGGCGATAATCGTTGCTACAGGCTATAAAGCTTTTGATGCGAGAAGAAAGCCAGAATATGGATATGGAGTTTACAAAAACGTTATAACTACTCTCGAGCTTGAAAGAATCTTGTCTGCAAGTGGACCAACATTTGGAAGGCTTTTGAGACCATCGGATTCGCAAAAGCCAAAAAGGGTCGCATTCATTCAATGTGTTGGAAGTAGGGATGAAAACACAAACAAGTATTGCAGTAGAGTTTGCTGCATGGTTTCTTTGAAAAATGCATACATTATTAAAGAGAGATACCCAGACGTGGATGTTACAATCTTCTATATTGATATTAGAGCTTTTGGGAGGATGTATGAGGAATTTTACAAGAGAGCTCAGGAAAAAGGAATTAG
>JAGGXN010000123.1 GCA_021163065.1 Archaeoglobaceae archaeon
TCATATACTTTAGATACATAGTTGGGGTTATCTGAAAACATCGCTTCAGACCAAACAGCACAAGCTTCATCAAGCCAAGCATGTTTTGAGAAGCACTTTGCTTTAGTATAAGACCCTCTTGGATCGTAAAGAGATTGAACGAAATGGAAAAATTCGTGGCCAATAGTAGTCTTCATCTCCTTCAAATTATTAATTTTTTCCGAGTTTATTTGAATATATCCATGATTATTTCCCCATATTGAATTTGAGTAGTATCCATACGCATTTTCTCCCAAATCTTCTATATACACATGCATGGGCCATTTTCTCTTATCATAACTAAAACCAAGAGACAAAAACTTTTCATACGCATCTTCGAGATAATTTCCAATTTTTTCTATTTTTTCTTTTGATGTGCCTCTTGGGTAGTATATCTTAAAATGCTTATTTTTTGTTACATTATATGGACCAAATAATTCCATAGAAGTTTCTATTATTCTTTGTTTAGAACTTTCTGTTATTCTTTTTATTATATCTAGTAGGCCAAAGTTAAGACGGGAATAGCTAGTGTTACTAATACTCATCATAGAAAAATTATTTTTACGTATCTCTCCACTCTCAATGCATGGAAGTTGAACAACAAAATAACCGTTCGAAGTGCTACCCTCAAAAAAGTCGTGTATTTCACACGTTCCTTTGCAATTGTATACAAAGCCACCATATGCTATTTTTAAATGGATTTTCTTACTTTTTTCGTATCCTTCTTTAAGTTTAACCTTTAACGTTATTGGCTTTGAATAAGTAATAGGAAATCCCTCTATTCTAAAAACCTTTGATATTGTGTAATTTTCATGCGGATATGGATTTCTTTCATACAATTTTATCACATGGACCGAATTCAATGCACCTTCTGGAATTATAACTTCAATGTCTTTTGTAGCTATCTTACCTCCATTGATACCAATTTTCTGAGTTGTTGCTAATGTAAAATCATCAACAGCAATGTTGAAATTGGAAAAATTGGCTTCAATACCACTCCATCCCCACGATTTACCTATAACTCCAATTTGAGTGAAATTATCTGTTGTGTTTACACAGCCAAGCATTTTCCATCTTTCAAAGTTAGGTGATCTATAGTAAAAGGCATAACTTTGCTTATCTTTCTCAATTTTTAAAAAGACTTCTTTTTGTTTATATATGTCGTCAAAAGTACCGGTATTGTTTTCTATACTTTTTAGGGTGTCTGACCGACCGATACATGTTCCTGAATAAGACCCCTCTACTCTGACTCTATCAACATCATATAGTCCGACATACAACGCATGAACAGGACTCTGCTCTCTTCCATCCCAAATAACAAGTCCAATGTGCGTAGATGGTTCTCTCTTAGCTAAGCTTAACTTTACTTCAGCGCTCCACTTATTAGACTTTGGAACTTCAGTAGTTAAAAGAGGCGCTGTGCCTCGATCACACCACCATATGTTTTGATATGGATTTACTCTAAGGTAAATTTTGTTTCTATTAATTGAAAAATAATCATTTGTGTTTGGATCGCTCCACGACCAATTAAATTCTAATGGCTCACCTTTCAAGCCTGTGCAAACCTTCACTTCCTTGATCAATAAATATGCTTTTTCATTTGCGTAGTTATCTAAAAAGTATATTGGAATTTTCGCATTTTTAAAGTATTGCCAATGTTCTTTTGGTACAATCCCACTGTATTGAGCGATTATTTTTCCTCCGTGGTTATCGTAATCATTCTTGCATATCGACCAGTGATAAATGCGGTTTGATTGAAGGCGTAAATGCATGAATAGTACTTCATCATCTGGAATAACCATACTATTCATCCAAGAGTGATGTGTAGTAAGCCAAGGTATTTTTATATCTGTTGTATTATTTCCTGCATGGATAAATACAGTATCTGTTACTTCAGTAACACCTGGTGCGTAAACCCCCATATAATCTTCACCGTGCGCAATGAAAGCTATATACACATCCCCACCATTTGTAAAATTGAAAGATTGTTTACTTAGCAAATAATTGCCATCTGTTTTGTTATTAACCAACCTTCCATTTGTCCAATTCCCTCCTTTCACTAAAAGGCCTTCAGATGTAGATTCGTACGTACCTTGCCGATGTGATTCTTGTACCCAAACATCAACCGTTAAAGGAATGTTAACACAACTCTGTATTTCCGATTCATTTCCTTTGCCAATTGAATCAATCTCAAACATCCAAATATCATTATTTCCGTTCCTATTGGAGACAAACGCTATTTTTTTACCGTCTGGACTCCATGATGGCCAAGAATCGATGCTAGAAGTGTTTTCCAAAACAGTAACTTTTTTCGTTGCTAAATCTATGATTTCTATGTTGTTAACATAACCATTTCTCCACGTGTTGTTTGAATAGGCAATTTTGCTTCCATCTGGACTCCAATCTGGGTTAACTGGGCCATCATCAGTTTTGTAAACTTGTTTGTAGTCACCTCCATTAGAACCAAAGACTTGTATTCCAAATGGATAACCATCGTATGCTATTTTATCGCCAAACCATGAGAGTCTAAAAATCCCCCCACCATATTTCAAGTAAAATTTGGGAGTTATATTAGTCAATGAATGTGTGTTTAAGTTGTATTTGTAAATTCTCAAAATGTTTCCACCAACAAAGGCTATTTCATTATCAGATGGGTTAAACACTGGAGACGCCATCCCGTCTGTTATTTTCTGCTTGTTACTACCATCTGCATTCATCATCCAGATTTCCCCATCGTTTACATCATTTTGCCAAAACCAATTTCCGCCATAAAAATAGCCTTTAACGTAAACTATCTTCTTCCCATCATTACTCCAACTTGGAAAGACTTCATCCATTGGATCATTCGTTAATTGCTTTACCCCACTTCCATCAGAATTCATAACATAAATGTCATAATTACCACTTCTGTTTGATGCAAACACAATTTTACCATCTATCCAGTCTGGATGTATATCGTCAGCTGGGTTTTTTGTTAATTGCACTGCACTTTGTGCTGAAGTTATTCCTACTACAAGCAGTAGCAACAAACACGATTTTATCATATTACCACCTGACAAGAGAAGAGCAGCAAAAGACTGCCCCAACCTTGCCAGAAATGGTCTTTTGTAAATTATACTTAAAATTTACGAATTTAAAATTTACGAATGAAGTAAATTTAACTTTTAGAAGTTAAAATTTTTAGTTTCCTTTTCATCCTATTTTTTAAGTATTCATTTTCAATTGAGTCGACTACATCTTCAAGCTTATCAAAAACACTACTATCATGCTTAGCAAATTCTAAAAGAGCTAAAGCCTTATAATATGGATCTGGAATTGCCATGGCAATTTTAACGGAGTTGTTCTTTAAAGCCAACCTTTTTAGCGAGGAAGATAACACTCTTTTACAAACTATCTTAGATGCTAAATCCAATGCGCAGCAGTTTTCAACGATCGTTGCAAATGCTTTATCCCTGTAATATTCTCGCTTAATTTGTTCTGCAATCATTTCAGCTTTTTTTCTGTTAATTTTAGAGACTGATTCAACAATTAAAAGCAAAATTCCATCTCTCTGCTTACATTTGTAAGCATTATCGAGAGATTTCTCTAAAAATGTATCATCTTTTGTAAATTTGAAAATGTTTAAGTAAGCTAAACTCTTCGCCTCAAAATCTTCAATTTCTTCAGATATTTTCAAAGCTGTATTTAGGTCTTCACTTACAATTTTTTCAACAAAATCTGCTTTTTTGCAATCCGCAATTTTATCCATACGACCATTTAATTCTAAATTTTATCAATCTTTTGCGATCCCAAAATTCATTATATATTTTTACCAAACTAACAAAATGCAAGAATTAAAATATTGTTTCAATTAATTAGTCATGTGAAAGCTTTAAAGGGCGGAATAGGCTTTTTTACCCAGATTCCAGTAAGTGGGGATTTAGATAGTTTTGAAAGTCTAAGGAGAAATCTCTGGATTTTACCAATTATAGGACTAACTTCTGGAGTTTTAATGGCTATACCGTCCTTCTTCACGTCCGTATTGGGCATTGGATTTGTTTCCGTAATATTTTACATTCTCGTTGAGGGAATAAATCACATTGATGGATTAACAGACTTTGGAGATGCAATCTTTGCCAACAAAAAGTTTGAGGCTTTAAAAGACACAAAACTCGGAAGTGGTGGAGCTATTTTTATTGTTTTTTACATAGTTGCTTTATCCTTTTCATTTCAAAATCTTAAGTCCAACATCGTTTATGCAATGGTTTTATCTCAAGTTTGTGCAAAAGTTGCAATGCTGATTTTATTGACAACAACAAAACCGCTTTGGGATGGCTTGGCAAAGACGATGATGGAATTCGCATCTAAAAGGGATTTGGTTGTTGGCATACTGTTGGCTGTTTTGATCTTTAATTTATCAATCCTGGTAAACTCTAAGTTTTTGCTCGTATTTATATCTTCAATTTTACTTGCAGTGCTTTATAGACAATATGTTATCAAAAAATTTGGTGGAGTTAATGGTGACATGATTGGGGCTTTGAACTGCATTGTCTTTGCTTTTTCAAATTTGATGTTCCTGATTTTAGTCTGAAATAATGAAACACTTAGAAATATGGGAAAAATATTTAATGAAAGTTGGTAAACTTAAAAGTTACTAAAAAAAGAAAAGTTTTAATAAATTCTTTAAGTTAACAAACAAAAATTATTCGAAATAAACTCAACGGCTTTGAAATGAAGGTGAAAACATGAATAACGAAATACAAAACCAAGAAGAACTAATTTTAGAAGAGACAATTGAAGAAGTGCAACCAGTAGAAATTCCCCCAGATAAACGGAGAGTATATGCAGACAAAAGCGATAGAAGTATTTATGAATTGTTTAGAAAATTTCAGCGTGGTGATCTAATATTAGATCCTGAATTCCAAAGGAGATATGTTTGGGATAACAAAAAAGCAAGTCTTTTGATAGAATCCATATTACTTGAAGTTCCAATCCCCGTAATTTATCTTGCTGAAGAAGAAGATGGAAAGTTTACAGTAATAGACGGACAACAAAGGCTCCGCTCTTTTTTAGATTTTTGAATAATGAATTTGGACGTGTCCCTATTACAAAAACAAATAAATACCAAAAATAACATCGAATTATGCAATTTGTAAAAGAAATAGTCAAGGAGCTTAAAGTATTCGAGAGAAATAAGATACCTCTTGAAGTTAAAA
>JAGGXN010000003.1 GCA_021163065.1 Archaeoglobaceae archaeon
ATATTAGATAGATCATCTAACTAATTATAAATCAAAAATATTAAATATAAAAAATTAATATTAAATAATAAATTATAAATAATTAAGATAAACATAAAAAACAAAAAAGTGAGAGATTGTAAGTTAGTTTTAAGCTAAGATTTTCAAAATTAAATAAAATTAAACAAGTTTAACGGCCTCATCGGGATTATTTTCAAAAGATATCGATGCCAACGCTCCAATTTTACCCATATCCCCTTTTATTGGAGTTAATTCAATATCACAGCAATTAGCAATTCTTTCAGCATAATCCAAATCCAACATTCTTTTTTTAGCTTCCATACCATACTTTTTTAACGATTCTGGGATTACAATTTTTTTAAATACCGCAATAGCCGTTTCATCACTCAAAGTCCTATCATTCAACAACTTTTTAAATTCATTGACTAAATGATCTACTTTATTGCATTCAACAGCAAAAGTGACTGCAACACTAACGCAGTTTGTCGTTTTATAGGGATTCTTTGGATAAAGTTGTGTAATTGTATGCTTTAAATAATCCCCAAAACCCTTAGTTTCTAATTCAAACGCAATTTCATTGACCAAACTCCACGTAGCACCTTCATCTTTACTGTCAGTATCATCTACGCCAACAACGACTTTTTTCTTTATCGGTAAAAACAATTTTGCCTTCCCTAATTTTCCTCCTCCACCTTTTTTCAATATTTCAATGCCTTTTACACCTTCAGCCATACCTCTACAAATCGTTGCTGCTATACCTCCTCCAGCTAATCCTGAATACGTTATCTCAACTTCATTAATCTCTTCATGAACTCTAACCTCTTCTATTCCAGCACTGGCTATTCCTGGCAGTAAGCTTAGCTTCGTCTTACCAATTTTAGCGACAAAGATGTTTCTCGCCCCCTCTCTTCTTGCACCAACTATTAAGCTGCTGACCCTTGGATAGTGGTAAACCTCCCAAGCAGAACCACCAATGCATTTATTTCTTGCATGAAATTCGTGAATTTCAATAAAACCATCAGAATACATTGCAATTATTTTTGAGTATGGAGAAACCCAGTTAATTCCTCCATACTTCTTTAGCAATTTTTCTCTTGTAAAAAACATCACCAAAAGTGCTAAAAGCGAGTTATTAATTCTTTTTCATGTATGTGATGTAATAGTGATTGGACGTTTGTAACTAAATTTTTCTCTCAATCCAGCTTTTAAATTCCTCTTTGGGTAGTTCCAACAAGCATATCTACCAACTCCCCTCTTTTAAAAAACAAATAAGCCGGTATGCCTCTAATTTTATATTTCTCAACAATTCTCATGTTTTTATCAGCATCTAATTCTGCAAATACTATTTTTAGATACTCTTTTGCTAATTCTTCAAAAATTGGCGACATCATTTTACATGGTACACACCATTCAGCCCAAACATCTACGATTACTTTCTCGTTTTCCTGCACCAATAAAATTTTTTGAGTCTAACTCTACTGGTTTCATATTACATGCTAAACACAAGCAATTTATCAGCCCAGGTAACAACATCAAGCATGTCCTGCATTGTTCCAATTGGACAGTAGCCCCATTCTTGTTCTCTAAGCTGAATGCAAGTTCCACAGGCAATCAATTCTCCACCATACTCGTCAAACACTTCCATCTCTTCCCTAATTTTATCTTTAAACTTTGGATCATCTATTTTCAGTATATCAACGCCTCTCCCCAGCAAGAAAATTTTAACCTTATGTCCTTCTTCGATTGCTTTGTTTGCAAATCTGAAAACATCCCAGACGTTTTCAGGGTCAACTGTTGCTAAGATTATGCCAATGTTCATGTCACCTCATCATTTATTCAAATTAAAAAATTTTTCGATTTTGCTTCAGATAAATCTAAAAATTCTTTATTTTTTTTTTTGAAAAAAAGAAAATAGATAAGCAAAAAGTTTAAAATATCTATAAAAGACCCTTGTACCATGTACGATGTGATAGTAATTGGCGGTGGTCCAGCAGGCTTAACCGCAGCGATGTATTCTGCAAGGTACGGATTAAAAACAATATTTTTTGAAACAGTTGATCCAGTTTCCCAACTTTCCTTAGCACCTAAGATTGAAAATTATCCGGGCTTTGAAGGATCTGGTATGGAGTTGCTCAACAAAATGAAGGAGCAGGCAATTAAAGCTGGTGCAGAAAGTATGTTTGAAAAAGTAAATACAGTTATCAAATCAAACAACGGTTTTGTTGTTAAAACGGAGAGTGGAGAGTACGAAGCGAAGGCAATAATAGTCGCAACTGGTGGTAAACATAGAGAATTGGGTGTTGAGGGAGAAAAAGAGTTTGTTGGGAAAGGCGTTAGCTATTGTGCGACGTGTGATGGGTTCTTTTTTAAAGGTAAAAAAGTAGCTGTAATTGGTGGTGGAAACGCTGCAGTCGCAGAGGCAATTTATTTAAAAGATATAGGATGCAACGTTTTCCTTATCCATAGAAGAGATGAGCTTAGAGCAGACAAGGTTATGCAAGATACACTTTTTAGCAAAAAAATACCAGTTATTTGGAATTCTGTTGTAAAAAGGATAGAAGGTAGGAATAAAGTCGAAAGGATTGTTGTTTACAATAAAGTTGAAGATAAAGAAGAAATCATCAATGTCGATGCAGTTTTTATAGCAATTGGCTTACAGCCAATAACGGAAATCGTCAAGGATTTGGGAGTTAAAAGGGATTCAAGGGGATACATAATTGTGGATAGAGAACAAAAAACAAATGTTGATGGCATATTTGCTGCAGGAGATTGTTGTGACAATCCTTTGAATCAGGTTGTTACTGCATGTGGAAGCGGAGCAGTAGCGGCAAGATCAGCGTACAAATTTGTTACTGGTGTAGAGTTTTAGATTACGATATTACGATAATTTAACAATTTTTTCATGCAATTTGTACAATCCTTCAGCCAATTCTAAGAGATAATCGTAATCCTTCAATTTTTTAAGAAACTTCTCAGGTATCTTACTTTCACACCCTTTAATAGCTCCAGCCATTGCAGCAATTGAATCGGTATCACCCCCAGCGTTAACGGCTTTAATAACGCAATCTTCAAAGTTTTTCGATGAGAAATAGCAATAAAAAGCCATTGGAACAGAATCTAATGCTAACATAGAATTTCCAAGCTTTTCAATTGCGAAATCAACATCTTTTTCAGAAATTTGGTAAGAATAATCAATCTTCTCAGCCAATAAATCATCGTAAGTTTTTACTCTGCTTACCACTTCTCTAACAACCTCATCTCTTTCAAAATCCATGCACAAGCATGCAATTGCTATAGCTATGGCAACTGCACCGCCTATTGCAGCATTACCCTTATGTGTTACTGATGCAGAAATGACTGCGTATCTTTCAACTAAATTTAGGCTGAAATGGTAAACTAAACCTATGGACATAACTCTCATTGCAGCACCACAAGTATCGGAATAAACTCCAGCTTTGTTCCATGGAACGTTGTTAATCAAATTCATTAAAGCTTTACTACTAGTTGGACCGATTCTTGGATTTTTCGACTTTAAGTACCACTCCTTTAACTTTTCAGCAAAATTTTCGGGATTCAAATACGTTGTTTCAAGAATTGATTCTGCTAAAACTATCATTTGCTCAGTATCATCAGTCCACTCCCCAGCTTTTAAATCGTTGAAAGGAGATGGAAGAAAATCCTTAACCATTCCGTACTTTTCCTTTATCTCCTTTCTTGTTAGTCCTTCTACAGGCATACCAAGAGCATCACCTATTGCTGCTCCTAAGATACAGCCCTTAAATTGATCTAACAGCTCCATTTTTCCAACTCCTCTTAGCTTCATTTGCCAAATTGTGGGCAACTCTTATTGGTTCTGGGAGCTTATACTTTTTTATACAACTCACCACAACTTTCAAAGCTGTTTTTGGAGTAATGTAACTCCCAGGAGATATAAATATTGGATTGCATCTCTTGCAACTCTTCAAAGAGTAGCCAATGATCTTACCATTCTCATCATAAATTGGCTTTGCCTCTCCCTCTTTTTTTGGCGTTTCAACAAAGCCGTACAATCTTTTCTTAGTAATTCCTATCGTCGGAATTTTAAGCTTTAAAGCAATAAAAGTTGCTAAACCGCACTTTCTTGGATGGGCAATACCACTCCCATCAACAATCACTACCGTGTTGCTAAGCTTACTATCAAGCAAACTCCTTAATGCTCTAACAGCAGGCATTCCTTCTCTAAACATCAAAAAGGTTGGAATATACGGAAATTTTATTTTTTCAATAACAATATTTTTATCAATTAACCCAAGCTTAGGGTAACTAAGTTTTACACATGCTGAAACGATTTGATCGTCAAAAAACGATTGATCAACTCCAACAACGAACTTTAAATTTTGAACATCTATTTTATCATCTATGACAACTAACTTTGCAAGTCTTTTTTGATATTCTACAAGTTTTTCAAGATCCATGAATGAATTTTTTAGCAGATTTTTTATCATTTAGAAAAGTTAAGCAAAGTTGGTTACGTTAAAAGAGTTGAAAGGGGTAAGTGGGTCTATTACAGCTTAACTAAAAATGGACTTAACGCTTTGAGAAATGAATTGCTTAAAATGGGCGTTTTGCTCTTTGGCGGTTTAACATCTTTAATCTACGGAATTGCGGAATTAAGTAAAAAGTACGTAAAGCCAGTTGGATACGCTCCGTTAAAGGAGGTTCAAAGAATTCCCATGCAGCAGGTTCAAGTTACACAAATTATTCCATACTTTGCCATAATTATCGGCACTATTGCAATAATTCTATTTTTATTCTTAAAATTTAGGGATGTATCTCTTAAATCCAAGAGAAGTTAGAGCATCTAACCACTCTTTAACAACATCTTCATATCCTTCTTCAATCGCAAAATTATTTGAAGTTATTAATGCTATTTCTTCTTCGTTGCAAAAGAACTGAATTTTTTCATTCTTTTTTGATATTTTTATTATCAAAGGTTTCTCCTCAACCTGATCGAAAATCATTATGCTGTCTTCAATGTAAATAGCCCTATCTTTTAAAATTATTCTTAGCAAATCAAAGGATTCCAAGATTGAAGAGCATTTATCTTGCATATCCTTCAACATTTCATATCCCTTTAAAAACTTTAAAAGAAAGAGCCAACAAGCATGGAGAAATAGATTATTCCCAAAGTCATACTAGCCAACTTGTACATCTTCTTCGCCTTCATTCTATCTGGAGATTTAGCGAATTTTATGGCTTTATACAAGAAATAAGATGTTATTAGCATGGACAACGCTAAATAGGCAAATCCAAGTGGTAGTATGATAAATAGTGCCGCCACTAAAATTAACATCAGTGCTACACTCGCAACGATTACCCATGAAGTCTTCTCCATTCCGACTATCAAAGGTAACATTGGAATTCTCGCCCTTCTATAGTCATCCTCATAATGAATTGAAAGATACCAAATATGGGAAGGTATCCACAACAGAATGATTGTAGCTATTATAATTCCAGGCAATTGAATGCCATTAACAGCCGTCCATCCCGCCAAGGCTGGCATTGCTCCTGCAAAACCTCCCAAAACTATAGAATATGGACTTTTTCTTTTTAATAAAACCGTATAGATAATTATGTCGAAAAACAAGCCTAAGATTAAAACAAAGACAAACTGTATGCTAATGTTTAAGCCAATAAGTATTCCGAGAATAAACAAAAATGATCCATAAACTGCACAACCTTCGGGAGATAGTCTTCCAGAAGGTAATGGTCTTTTCTTTGTTCTTGGCATTAATGCATCAATATCCTTGTCCAGCCACATGTTTAATGCTGTCGTTCCTGCAACTGTTAAAATTGTTGCCAAAAAAGCTTGTAAAAAGTGCAACACATTTAAAGACTTAGATGCTACAAAGTAGGATACAGCGAAAGTTACCATCAGCAACACCGTTTGTTTCGGCTTGATCACCTCATAAAACGACCTTACATCCACAACAAATATTGCAATCTTCGATACTTCAACTTTTCGATTTAGGTTTTTGATTTACCTAATAACATAACCATAACACGGTTAATTTTCATTCATCAATCTATCCATTAGAGTATTCTACAAGCATTAAGAATAATCGTTGTGAAAAATTGATGTAAAAAGATTCTTTGGTCATGAAAATGACCACAAAAGATTTGAAAATTTTAAATAAAATTTTAAATTTAGCCGATTTATTGTTTTTGCATAACAACACAAATGAACTTCAACAAATCGAACTTTTACAATGAGTTTTAACATTTCAAAAAGGTGTTAAGAGCTAATCGAATTACGTTATTTGTAGACCACCATTAAAAACCATAAGATTTTTTACTTAAATCAAGCTTGGGATTTTGTGAAGGTTGCTTTAGGTGGAACATTTGAGCCTTTGCATGAAGGGCATAAGAAATTAATCGATGTAGCAATAAAGCTTGGCGGTAAAGACGTTATGATCGGTATAACGAGTGATAAAATGGCAAGAACAAGAATAAGGTCCGTTTTACCTTTTAAAATTAGGGCTGAGAATGTCAGACAATACATAATGAAAAAGTATGGTTTTGAGCCGAAGATTGTGAAAATTACGAATCCTTTTGGAAAAACCTTAGATGTTGATTTTGAATACCTTATAGTATCACCAGAAACCTATGAAATGGCTTTGAAGATTAATGAGAAAAGAGAGAAGATGGGTAAAAAGAAAATAAACATTGTAAAAGTTGACTTCGTTTTAGCAGAGAATGGCAAACCGATTTCATCGACTCGGATAAAAAAGGGGGAAGTTGACAGATACGGCAAGATAATCTGAATTATGAAAGTCGTTGTTGGCTCTCTAAATCCAACAAAAATTGAAGGTGTAAGAAAAGCTTTCAGTCAATTCTTTGAAAACGTTATCGTTGAAGGAGTGAAAGTAAATTCCATGGTTAGTGATCAGCCATTCAACAACGATGTAATTAAAGGGGCGATAAATAGGGCCATAAATAGCTTTTACGAATGTGATTTTAGTGTTGGAATCGAAGCAGGGTTGTTTAGACTTAAAAATACAATTACAGGCTATATAGATTTTCAGGTTGCAGCTGTTTACAATGGCAAAAGAATAACAATCGGATTTGGGCCGGGATTTGAATATCCGCCAATCGTAATTGATGAAGTACTGAAAGGTAGAGAGGTAGGAGATGTGATGGATGAAATCACGGGAATTAAAGATTTGGGTGAGAAAACTGGAGCAATTCACTTTCTAACGAAAGGTATCATTTCAAGGGATGAGTTGACAAGAATAGCCGTTACAATGGCTTTAATTCCTTGGATAAACGAGGAATTGTATAAAATATAGGCAAAACTTTAATATTTCAAATTAACTATTAACTATGGGGTTTGGTGATGTTGTTATTGATCAAAGCAAAGAAATAATCAACTTTTTAGGCATCTTACCAGAAGTTTTAGAAAAACAGAAGGAGAATCTTGATAAATTTATGGAGACTATAAAAAATGGTAAGGCAATCCACGTTTTTGGTGTTGGAAGGAGTGGAGCAGTTGCTTTATGCTTTGCAATAAGGCTTAAACATTTTGAAAAAGCATTTAAGCATAAAGTTTGGTGGGTAGGAGATGAAGTAAGGGAAAAAATTGAAAAAAATGACGTATTAATAGTTTTTTCGGGATCTGGTGAGACTGCTGAAGTTATTGTTGTTGCTGAAAGGGCCAAGGAGGCGGGTGCAAAGATTGTAGCAATAACGTCGTTTGAAAATTCAACTTTGGCATCTTTAGCTGATTTGATCATAACAATTCCCGGGGGATTGGAAAAAGGAAAGGGATGGGGTTATTTAGAGGCACAATTTTCTCCAAAAACGTTTTATGGTGGTGGTGAGTTTGAACTGCTATCTTACGTCTTTCAAGAGATCCTAATTGGTGCAATTGGTAATTATTTGAATATTCCGAAAGATGTTGTAATAAAGGAGCACGAAAGAGATAACATTAAAGCTAATTCAAAGGCGAAAAAATTTAATTTTTAATATTTAATTTTTAACTATGCCGAAATTTTTCAGTCAAGAGTGGATAGGAGAATACGTAAAAGCTATAAACGAGAGTGAAGATTATGAAAAAGCTGCGAAAGGATGGGAAGGAGACTTTCTTTTTGTTGTTGAGCCAGATGAAGAAGGAGAACCACTGTATGCGTACATAGATCTGTATCATGGAAAAGCAAGGAAGGGTTTTGTTGTTAAAGATCCCTCACAAATCAACGCGGCCTTTGAATTTAGGGGCAAGCTATCTAACTGGAAAAAATTATTGAAAGGTGAGATAGATCCAATAAAAGGCCTAATTACTGGCAAATTCAAGTTAAAAGGTAGTATGGCAATGGTTATGAGGTACGCAAAGGCTGCAAAGGTTCTTGTTGACTTAACAAAGAAGGTTGAGACCGAATGGTGATTAGATGTGGTGGTTTTCATCTCCAAAAATAATTTTTGGGGAAGACTCTTTAGAATTTCTTGAAAAATTTGATGGCAAAGCTTTGATTGTCACTGATGAAAATCTCTTAAAAGCCAAGGTTGTTGAAAAAGTTACGGAAAAGTTGAATGAATACGATGTATTTGACAAAGTAGAAATCGATCCCTCTTTTGAAGTCGTCAAAAAAGCTGTTGAGCATGCAAAGCGATACAAACCTGATTTTATTGTTGGCGTTGGTGGTGGCTCGTCACTTGACGTTGCCAAAGGTGTTAGACTTGTTTACGACAATCCTGATGTTGTATTAGAGGAAGTTACACCCTGGACGGAATTGAAGGTAAAAACAGAGCTTATTTTAATTCCCACTGCAAGTGGAAGTGGAAGTGAGGCATCTAATGCAATTGTTCTAACAAAAAGAGATGAAAATAGAAAAATAGCTTCAATAAATCCAGCAATAATGGCTGACTATGCAATTGTTGATCCTGAAATGGTTAAAAGCTTACCAAGCAAAGTTGCAGCTTTTACAGGTTTGGATGCCTTATCCCATGCAATCGATGCATACGTTTCAGCTTGGAAGAACGATTTTACAGATGGGATTTGCATTCAGGCATGCAAATTACTGTTTAAATACTTGCATAGAGCGTACAAGAACAGGAAAGATGAAAAGGCTGTTGAAAAAGTCCATAACGCTGCAACTTTGGCTGGCTTGGCTATAGGCTCTTCTCAAGCTGGATTGTCTCACACTATAGGACATTCCCTATCAATTTTCCATATCCCTCACGGTTTTGCTTGTGGCATCGCTTTGCCCTATACCATTCAATACTACTCAAAGTTTGCCAAAGAATACTATGACGAGCTTGCATACCATCTCGGCTTTCAAGACGTTAATGAATTAGTAGTTAAAATAAAGGATCTAATAAGATCTCTCGATACTCCAACAAATTTTAAAGAGCTTTTAAAAGATTACAACATAACTGAAAAACAATTTTTAGATAACCTCGATACATTGGTTTATAACGCTAGTATGGATAACACGATTGTTACACTTTTAGAAATTCCGAGTGAGGACGACATAAGGAAACTTTTCATTTACGCTTACGAAGGTAAGGATGTTGATTTCTAATTTTGGAGGTGGTAAATTGTTTGCTTATGCAAATAAAATTTTAAGAATAAACTTGAATGGAGAAATAAAAGAAATTGAGTTGAATGAAAACTTAGCTAAGTACTTTATTGGTGGTAGTGGGTTGGCTGCATATTACCTCTACAAAATGAAAATTTACGATTTCGAAGCGTTTTCAGCAAAAAATGTTGTTGCAATGTTTAATGGTCCCTTAACTGGAACAAAAGCTCCTTCTACAAGCAGACTTGAGTTTTGTGCAAAATCTCCTTTGACTGAAATCTGGGGGGAGTCAAACGTTGGTGGAAAAATGGCAGCATTCTTAAAATTCGCAGGATGGGATGGAGTTATAATTGAAGGGCAATCAGACAAGCCCGTTTACATTTACATAAACGAAAATGGAGCAGAAATAAGATCTGCCAATGGAATTTGGGGTAAAGGTTGCTATGAAGCGCAAAAAGCAATAGAGAAAGAGATTAAAGAGAGAAGGCTCTCAACTGCTGTAATCGGACAGGCTGGTGAGAATTTAGTCAGATACGCATGCATTCAGGTAGATAATTCGAGACATGCTGGAAGAACCGGAATAGGAGCAGTCTTGGGGGCTAAAAAAATTAAGGGAATTGCTGTAAGCTACGATACAAAACATGAAATTGAGATTGCAGACAGCAGTAAGTTTGAAGAAGAGATTAAAGCTTTAAACGAAAGAATAAAGGATAATTTCACATGTAATATGCTTAAAGAGCTTGGTACAGCAGGCTATGTGGAATCTGCAGAAATGTTTGGGGATTTACCCGTAAAGTATTTTACGCAGGGAACATTTGATAAAGCTTCTGAAATTTCTGGCTCTAAAATGGCTCAGACATTCTTAAAAACCAACGATGGGTGTTTTGGATGCAGCATTAAATGCGGTAGAGTTGTTGAAATTGATGGCAAGATTATTCATGGACCAGAGTATGAAACAATAGCAAGTTTTGGTTCGTTACAGCTAATAGATGATTTAAGAAGTTTAATAGAAATAAACTACTTGCTGAACGATTACGGAATGGATTCAATCAGTTCTGGAGTTGTTATTGCCTATGCCATGTGGCTAAGCGAAAGGAACATCCACGATTTTGGAATTAAATGGGGGGATGTTGAAGGAGTTAAAAAGTTTATAAGAGATATAGCCTTTAAGAAGGGAGATGGGGCAATTTTAGCGGAAGGTGTTAGGAGAGTTGGTAAAAAGTTTAAAGATGAGAATGCTGCCCACGTTAAAGGTCTAGAAATTCCCATGCACGATCCGAGGGCTTTTTCGAGCTTGGCTATTGCATACGCTGCCCACAACCGTGGAGCCTGTCATTTGCCACATCAAATGTACAATGTGGAGATGGGACTAAAAATTAAAGAATATGGAATAATAAGCAAAGACAGGTTTTCTTCAGAAAGTAAAGGAATTATTACAGCAAGAATGCAAAACTATGCGGAAATTTTCAATTGCGCAACAATGTGTGTGTTTGTGCCAATAAAGCCAACGCAGATGGCTAATTTGCTTAAATTTGCTACTGGCTTTAATTTTGATGTCAATAAGATTTACACAATAGGGGAAAGAATATACAACCTGAAAAGGATGTTTAACGTTAGATGCGGAATTAAAGCAGGAGATGATGTGTTACCAAAGATCGTCTTACAACCTTTGAAAGGGGGCAGTGAAGAAAACGTTCCAGATTTAGAGCTGCAAAAGAAAGAATACTATAAAGAGAGGAGATGGAGTGAAGAAGGTATACCAACGAGAGAAAAGCTTGAAGAATTGGAAATAGCGTGGACTCTTGAATCTTCCTAATTAAATCTTCTTAACTTTTCAGCTTTCGGGCGTTAATTTTCCTTTCACAGCGAGAACTATCCCAAATACTATAACGGCAATGTAAATGCAGTCCCTTAATAATAGACTTTGATTTAAAATCAAGTAAGCTAACAACGTTGCACCAACAATTTCACCCAAAACACTTGCAGTCACGGGAACACCTTTACGTACCTCAAAGTATAATTTAGAAGTGTATGTCCTACAAGCATTGGTACAATCGCCAAAAGTAAAAAGAACATCCAAGTTTGTAGCTTATAATTGAACAAATTTAGTTTCATGCTTATTACTAAAACTAGAGTTGTTATTGCTGCAAAGAAGTATGTTAAAAGCATATAATCTTTCAATTCTATTTTATCTCTCACAACTCTACCAATTGTAAAATAGACACCACCAAAAATTGCACCTATTAAAGCTAAAATGATGCCAACAAATTCTGTACAATTTTTTACAATTTTCTGCACCGCTTAACAAGTAAATTCCATAAATTGCAATTATTATGCCAATTACTTGTCTAAATTCAACGGATTCTTTTAAAAATTTAGAGAAAATTGCTGAAAACACAGCATGTGTACAAACAATAGTTGTACCAATGGCAACAGATGTGTGAAGCAAAGATTCCATCCAACTTGCAAAGTGTATGCCCAATGCAAAACCGGCAATTGCAAGATAAATCAGAAATTTTGGTTTAAATTTAAAAGAAGGTTTAATGGCCAGCAAAATTAATATTGAAAATATAAGCCTCCAAAACGCTGTAACTGGCCCGGGAGCATTGGCTAAAACGATAAAAATCGATGCAAAAGAGATTGAGACTATTGCTATTACTAGCATTGCTGAGAGCTTTAAGCCTTGCATTTATTAAAACATTCAATATGGAATTTTTATTTTTTGATGTTCCAAACAGACCAACTTTTTAATTTTAAATTATTAACTTTCACACTGAAAAGCTTTTTAAATTTAAATCTTACAAACTTCGATGGAGAAAATGAAAATTTATGCAGAATTTATCAAGATCGAGCACACACTATTTGCCTTACCTTTCGCATATATTGGAGCACTTATGGCTGCAAAAGGCATACCAAATCTAAGAATTTTAATTCTTATTCTTTTTGCATTTACAAGCTTTAGAAGTGCAGCTATGGCTTTAAACAGAATAATTGACAGAGATATAGACGCTTTAAATCCGAGGACAAAAAACAGGCACATTCCGGCAGGTTTAATAAGTTTAAAAGAAGCATATCTTATAGTTTTAATTTCATTAGCAATTTACTTTCTTTCAGCATGCTTAATAAATGAAACAGCATTTAAACTCTCTCCAATACCAGCAATTACCGCCTACATCTACCCTTATTTGAAAAGGCACACTTGCCTTTCCCATTTTGTTTTAGGATTAAACTTGTCTTATGCTCCCCTCGGAGGTTGGATAAGTGTAACAAACACTCTTAGTTTGGAAACTGAACTTATACCAACGTTAATCGCAATAGCCGTAATTTTCTGGGTTGCAGGATTTGACATTATCTATGCTTTACAAGACTTGGAGTTTGACAGAAAATATAATCTTCACTCAATTGGGGCTCACTTTGGCGTTAATGCAGCTTTAAAAACATCTGCAATTTGCCATATTATTTTCTTTATTTTACTATCTGCATCCTTGCTTTTGTATGAATTACATTTTATTTTTTTAATTGGACTAATATTTATAGCAATTCTGCTGTTTTACCAGCACTGGATTGTAAAAGATGAGTTCAATAGCAAAAAAATTCAAATAGCTTTTTTCTATTCAAACGCATTGATATCAAATGTGCTTTTTTTAACGATTCTATTGGGAGTGTTCGTATAAATGAAACATTCCATGATGTTGCAAAATCAAATTCAAAATTTAAACATAATCTCCATCAACTTCAACCCATCTACAAGACCAAATCTGCCTTTTCTACAACTTTTTTCTGAATAGAACTTTACATCGTCTTTTTTACTTCCGTAAAACAGGAATGGAACGGGTTCGGCAACATGAGTTCTTACTTTGACTGGCGTTGGATGATCCGGAAGTAACATTATCCTTATTTCTTCAAGGTTTATTCTATCTAAGATGTATCCAACAATTTTTTCATCGTAAATAGATATACCTTCAATTTTTTTCTCTAAATCACCTTCATGACTGACCTCATCTATTCCTTCTGTGTGCAAAACGACAAAATCGTGAGTTTTCAAGCCATTCAATGTCGCTTTAGCTAAACCCTTGTAATTTGTGTCTATATATCCAGTAATTCCATCAACCTTTGCTATATCGAAACCCAAACCTTTTCCAATACCTTCTAACAAATCAACTTCAGAAATCATTAACCCTTTAACTTTCCACCTTTCCCTAAAATTTGGAAACTTTATAGACTTTCCACCACCCCAAAGCCAGATTGCGTTGGCTTTATTCGTTATCCTTTCAACAACTTTTTTCGATTCTTCCATTAACTCAAGCAACAATTCTGCAAGATCCCCGTTTTTTGGCAGATAATCATCAATCCTCTTTCCCTGAATGTCATGAGGGGGCGTTGTCTTAACCTTTGCATCATAGTCTGCATTTATTACAAGCAAGTTTCTGTAACTTTTGCCAGCATAAAATTTAATGAAATTCCATTTTCTGGCAATTTCATTGTTCAAAGCATCTATAACTTTCTTAGCTTCGCTATCTGAAATTCTGTTTGCGCTGTAATCTACCATTACACCATCTTTTATACAAACAAGATTGCATCTAAAGATAATATCACCCTTAATGTCCATTGCCAAAGCTTCAATTGGTCCCCTACCGCTGTAGTATTTTCTTACATCAACGCCAAGAATTGTAAGGTTTGCAACATCACTTCCAGGTTCAAAACCGTCAGGAATCGTTTTTGCAATACCACAACTCCCATTCTTAGCTAAAAAATCCATATTTTGTGTGTCCGCAATCTCTAATGGCGTTTTACCGTTAACTTCCCAGTCTGCCATTCCATCGGGGACGAGTAGAAGATATTTCATTGTACCTAAAAGTTATTGGAACAATTTAACCTTTTTTGTTAACAAAAGAATTTATACTAATTAAATGCTAACAATAAATTGGTGGTTAATGATGGAGATTGAAGAGCTTGCAAACGAAGTTTCAAAAAAAGCTACAAAAATTGATGAAGAAAATGAAATGGATTTGGAGTTGTTAAATTTAGCTTTTCAAAAAAAGCTGATGGGTGTCAATGTCCCAGAAGCTTACAATGGCTTGGGTAAAGGCTATGTTGAGTTATGCATGCTTGCAGAAGAGCTAGGCAAAGTAAGTGGTGGGTTTGCCCACAGCGTTGTTGTGCATCACATGGCAGTTGATGCATTAAAGATGTTCGGGAATGAAGAACAAAAAGAGAATTTCTTAAAGAGGCTAACAACCAAGGAAGTCGGAACGTTAGCAATTACAGAGCCAAAAGGCGGGAGCGACGTAGCAGCTTTAGAGTTAAAAGCTAAGAAAGAGGGAAATACGTTCATTTTAAACGGTAGAAAAACCTTGATAACAAATGCTGTTTTTGGTGGCATTTTCATAACCTTGGCAAAGACTGAAAATGGCATAACAGCCTTTATCGTTGAAAAAGAGGGATTAGAAATCAAAAAGCTCAATCCATCTGGAATGAGGGGTAGCGGTTTGGCAAGCGTAGGTTTTAAGGACGTTGAAGTACCTAAGGAAAACATTTTGGGCAATGAAGGCAAGGGAATGAAAGTAGCTTTGGCAACTTTATCACCCAACAGAATCCCATTTGCCGCTATGGGCTTAGGATTTGCTGAAAGATGCTTAGAATTGGCTGTAAAATATGCGAAACAAAGAGAAGCTTTTGGTAAAAAAATATTTGATTTCCAAGGTTTACAATTCATGTTAGCTGATGTTGCCACCGACATTGAAGCGGCTAAAAGGCTAATTTACTACTCTGCAGATGTTGCAAACAAGGGAGATGCAACAGTCTTGGGTGCTAAATGCAAGCTTTTTATTGCGAAGGTTGCAAAGAAGGCAGCAGATGTTGCAGTTGAGGTTTATGGCGGACACGGTATTCTGAAAGGAAATCCAGTTGATAGAGCTTACAGAGATGCCAAGATTTTGGACATAGCTGAGGGTACGTCAGAAATAATGAAATTTATCATAGCGAGGCAGCTATGATACCTCCAAAAGAATTTTTAAAGAAAATTAAACCATTTTCTTTTTTGAGTGAAGAAGAACTGGACACAATCTTGTCTGGATTGGAAGTAGAAGTCTATCCAAAAAATAGCATAGTTTTCAAGGAAAACGAGCAACTAAAACAAGTATATCTCGTTTTTTCAGGCTTAATCGGTCTTTTTGATGGAGAAGAAATAGTGGATTACATTTCGAAGGGTGAACTTGTTGGCATAATTTCAGCAATATACAACACGAAAACAACGTTAAGGGCAAAAGCTTTGGAAGATACAATTTGCTACATTATTGACAAAAATAAATTTAAAGAAATTTTTGATAAAAATCCAAAATTCTCATCCTTCTTCCTAACCTTTGTAAGCAAGAGGTTTAAGTTATTTACAAATTTAGCGAGAGAAAGAGAAATCTTTGAGGAGGCTACCTTTTTAATTGATGTTGCAAAGGTTATTGCTAAAAAACCGGTTGTTTGCAATCCCAACTCAAGCATTAAAGATGCTGTAAGAATTATGGAAGAAAATAAAGTTGGTTCAATAGTTGTTGTTGATGGTGAACAAAAACCGTTGGGAATTTTTACAGACAACGATTTGAGAAGAGTCGTGCTAAATGGCGATAAGCACGATCAAGTTAAAAAGTTCATGTCTTCTCCACCAATCGCAATTGATGCAAAGAAACCACTTTTCGATGCTTACACAACGATGATAAACCACGGTATTGACCATCTAATTATTACAAATAACGGTGCAGTCATTGGAGTTATAACAAGCAAAGATATTCTTTCACAATTAGAACCTTCATACTCCGTTTTAGCTTTGTATAGAAAAGCAATCAAAGCTACTTCAATTGAAGAACTAAAAATAGTGTTTGAGAAAATGAACGTAGCTGTAGCGAAGATGGCTTTAAGAGGCTTACATTTCTACGATTTGTCGAAGATGATAACTTCGGTGCATGATGCGGTAGTCGTGAAAACAATTGAAATTTTAAGAAAAAATTACGATGTTGAAAACTTTGTATGGATCCATATGGGCAGTTCTGGTAGAAAAGAACAGATAATTGCAACAGACCAAGATAATGCAATGATTAGTAGTGGAAGTGAGAACATGCTTGAATTTGCCAAAGCCGTAAACGAGGCGTTGGCAAAGATTGGCATTCCAAAATGTCCAGCAAACTACATGGCATCCAACAAACGTTGGAATACCGATATCGAAACTTGGAAAGGGTACTTTAAAAAGTGGTTTAATGAGCCTATACCAGACCACATAAGATATTTATCCATATTCTTGGATATGCGCCCAATATATGGAGACAAAAAGCTGTACAATGAGCTTTTAGAGTTTATTGAAGACAACGCAACAAATCAAGCAATAAGGTTCCTTGCATTGGATGCTACACTAATTGAGCCACCTATCGGCATATTTGGAATCAAAAACCTTAAAAAAGGAATAGATTTAAAAAAATTCGGGATATATCCAATTGCCAATGGTATCAGGGTTTTAGCCTTGGATAATAAAATTTTAAGCATAACAAACACGGAAGAAAGAATTACTGAGCTAATAAATATGGACAAGCTAAGCAAAGAAATGGGTAACAACTTGCTTGAAAGTTACGAATTCATGCAGGATTTAAGGCTCAAACATCAGTCAAAAGCGATTGTTACTGATAAGAAAGGAGACAATATAATAAACGTGAGAGAATTGGATAAATTAGACTTGTTAGTATTAAAAGAATCTTTGAAGATTGTTTTGTCATTCCAAAAGTTTTTAAAGAGCAGATATGCTGTTAGCAGAGGATTGTGAGGTGTTTGAATGAACATAAGAGATGCAGATTTTTGCGTTATAGATCTTGAAACCACTGGATTAAACGTTAAAAAAGATGAAATACTAACTTTTGCTTGTGTGCCGATGAAGGGCATGAAAATCCTCGTTAACGATTCTTTTTACACTTTAATTAAACCTAAAAAGTACAAAATTAGAACAATGAAATTTCATGGTATTAGCGAAAAAGATTTGGAAAATGCTCCACTCTTCGAAGAGATAGCCGATACTATCTTGAACAAGTTAAATGGCATAATTGTTGGGCATGCCATTGAGATAGACATGGAATTTCTCAAAAGATATTTTAAAAAAGTCGGGATAAAGTTTGAAAGACAAACAATAGATGTAGCTTTACTTGAAAAGTGGCTGGGAGAAAGATTAGGAGAGAGAAAAGTTGCTGAAGAACTAACATTAGATGCTTTAATTAAAAGTTATGGACTAAAAGCAACTTACAGACATAATGCTCTGGCTGATGCCTTTTTTACAGCTCAAATTTTTCAAATTCAGCTTTTAAAGCTTTTAAAGTACGGCATTAATACAATTGACAGAATCTTAGGAATAATTAGTAGTTGCAAACTTTCTAAACATAATTTTATTTTTTAAGATAAAAATTTTTTAAGATAAAAATAGATTATAATTCTACCATATAAGATAGAACTGGCTAAAAATAGAAAGATTTAAATTGTTAATTATTTATAGCTAAGATTGGTGATGATATGCCTTGGCCTCCGAAGGTGTTTTGGGTAGGTGTGGTATTGTACTACGGCTTTACAGCGCTTTGCTGGCTTGCAGAAGCGACTTCAGGGATTAACCACATAGTTGGAGCACCGTTCTGGTATGCATCGTTCTTGGGGACGTTTCTAATACCGCTGCTGATGTCTGTAATCTACTTCTACTTCCCGGAGAGGGCTGAAGAGGCGAGAGGTGGTGCCTGATGGCAGTAGAAGCTCCGGTTATAGGAATAACCATACTGTACTTTTTAGCTATAATCGGGATAGGTTACTACTCAAGGCAGAGATTAAAGAGCGCTACTGACTACTATGTTGCGGGAAGGCAGGTTGGTGCTGTTGTAAACGGTCTTGCTTTGGAATCAACTTATCTCAGCCCGGCATCAATGCTTGGATTACCAGCATACGTATTCATTATCGGTTATCCTTTCTGGTGGGCGATGGCAGCTATCATCGCAGGAATGCCAATAGCAACCCTTCTAACAGCATCAGCTTTGAGAAAATATGCGCCAACGAGTTTCGCTGACTATTATGCAGACAGATACAACGATCAAAGACTAAGATGGCTCGTTGGTATTGTTACCGTTATCGGTGCAGTGTTGTATATAACTCTTTCAATCGTTGGTATGGCTCTTTTCCTTCTCGCTATCGCAAAGGTGCCATACATCGTTGGAATTATCGTTGGAACGATTATAGTTATGCTTTACGTTGTCTGGGGAGGAATGATTGCAACAAGCTGGAATGCTGCTTTTCAAGCTTTCCTGATGACGGTTGCAGCTGTGATTGCTGCAATTGCCATCCTTGTAAAACTTGGTGGTATCGACGGATTTTACACAGCAGTTGCTGCAAATAATCCTAAATTCTGGAACACTCCAAGTGATCCTACACCACCCCACCTCTTCAGTGGAACATGGATAGCCGTCATAGGATGGTTCTTCGTGTGGCATTACGGCTTTGCGACGATGCCCTACACAGTTGTCAGGTTCTTCACAACCATGGACATCAAGACTGCAAGAAGAAGCATTTTCTGGTGTACGCTGGCTGCAGGTATATTCTATATGGCATTGCAGATTATCGGTGCCTCTTCAAAGCTGATGATTGAGACAGGTCCAATGGGAGGAAAAGGTGCCAATGCTGTTGTGATACTGAAGAACTACATGGCACAGTACGGAGTTGGTGGCTGGCCAGACTATTCGATGGTTGCAGCAGTTGAAGCATTGCAAAATCCATGGATTCTCGGCATACTCTGTGCTGGTGGTTTGGCTATCGCCATGTCCACAGCAGCAGGATGGGTCATGGTCGTTAACACCCTCGTTACAAGAGACTGGGGAGATTTAATGCTTAAGAGCAGATATGCAAAGGAAAACCCAATCACCCTTGCCAGAATCATTTCAGTGATATTCCTGCTTGTTGGACTTGGGATTGCCATCAACCCACCTGGCTTAGTTCTTGACCTCTCAGGATGGGCATTCGTTGTTATCATCTCCGCCTTAGGTCCAGGGTTAATACTAGGTCTGTGGTGGAAGAGAGCTTCAAGAGCTGCAATGTGGACGACTGCAATTGTCATGACGCCGCTACACCTCTACGCATGGCTCAAAGCAAAACTTGTTCTCGGACATCATGCATTCTTCTTCCTCAATGACGTAATCTTTGGCAATCCAAAAGCGTTAATAACACCGCACCAAGTCTGGGCAATTCCAGTTGGATTCATACTGTTCATAATCGTCTCGCTGATCACAAAGCCAGTTGAGGAAGAAGCTGTGCAGAAGTACTGTGTTGAATTAACGCAGGAGGTTTAAAGCAAGGAAATTTAAATTTTTATTTTTTATTTTTAGTTAAGCTAAAGCAAATTTTGAATTGCCGCCTTTTTCATAACCTCAATAGGAGCTTTTCTGCCAGTCCAAATTTCAAATGCCTTTGCTCCTTGATAAACAAGCATGTCAATGCCGTAGACAACTTTACATCCCCTTTTTTTGGCGAGCTTTATTAGTTCAGTCTCCATCGGGTTGTAAACTGTATCAAAAACAACAACATCTCTAATTAAATTTTGAGGTAAAGGTAATTTGCTTTCAAAACCCTTCATACCCAATGGTGTAGCGTTGATCACAATATCAACCTTACCTTCAAGTTTTTCAAGTTCATCGTATGGAATAAACAAGCATTTGCCATACTTTCTAAGATCCTCAACAAGTTTTAAACCTCTCTGCTCAGTTCTGTTTGAAACAATAACAAAAGATTTTTCGATTAAGGCAAACGCAATAGCTCTTGCTGCACCACCAGCACCAACTATTAGAATATTCTTCCCCTCAAAATTTACTCCATTGATTTCTAAAGCCCTTAAAGCCCCATAAGCATCGGTGTTGTACCCTTTCATGTTTTCCAAATCAATTGTGTTTACAGCCCCAATCCTTGCTGCAAGGACATCAGGCTTAACAAATTCTAAAACTTTTTCTTTATGCGGAATTGTAACGTTTAAACCTTTAAATCCCAAAGCTTTTGCTCCAAAAACCGCTTCTTTTACTTCATTTGGCTTTACTTCAAATGCCAAATAGATTGCATCTATTCCCAAATGCTCAAAGGCAGCATTATGCATCGCTGGAGATACAGAATGCTTTACTGGGTAACCGATTAAGCCGAAGTACATCATTGTTATTAAGCTCTTTTAGTGGTAGTTTAATTTTTACCATCTAACCTATGTTGATTTAAAACCAAAACTTAAATATGCTTCAATTTTTCTTTTAAATCCTCTTAACCTCTTTTCGCAATAATAGTTTATTTAAATGCTTAAGATTTTCTCATATTCCAACAAAAGATGATGGGATGTTCTTCGAACCTAGGAGAAGTCTTAAGAGAATGCCATTCAATTTCATATTCATCTTCAATTTTAAAGGGAAAGAAGTGTTTAAAAATTGGATTGTATTTCACTTCCACTATTAAATTAATTTTTAATGTTTCTTTCGGTATTATTTTTGTGATTGAACTAGCAATATTATTATTTTTAACAGTAATCCTTTCAAAATATTCCGGATACCTTTCTCTTATTTCACCAAAGTTTAGTAAAATTTTTGCTGATTCATTTGGATTTAAGTAATTCAGCTTCTTTTGGTTTTTAATTGGATTTAGTTTATTATTAGAGTTTCTAAAATAAAACTGGTAGTTTATTTTGATATTCGTTGCTACATTTTTAGAGACATTGCTAACAGTTAAATATAAAGTTCCAAATTCTAAAACGTCTGGAGAATCATTTATCGTTTTGTTCATTGATAGGACTTTCATCGTAATTAACGGTTTTCTTGAATCTCTAATTTGAAGATAAATCAGTGTGACAAGAATTACATTAACAATTGATATTATAAGATTGGAGTATGTATTTATAAAACCGACAACATAATTAAATACTTCAACAAATATCATGATTCTTTAACTTTTCCAAACTCAATTGTAAATCCCTCAACAACCTCATTTAATACTTTAAACCATCTGTTAAGTTCTTCCTTTAGCATCTTTTTCAAATCTTCAATTGATACTGGGATATACAAATACTTGTAACCTCCATGCTTCAAGATTCTATATTCTCTGCTAACCAAACCTTTCTCCAACAAATTTTGCAGGCTTCTATATACACCACTTCTATCCTTTCCCATAATCTCTGCAAGTTCATCAACACTTTTATTTGGATGCTCGTGCAAAGCAAAGTAAACTTCAATTTCCGACTGTGTTAAGTTAAGCAAACATCTAAGGATGTGCGCAAACGTTTTTGCGTCGAACAACTCCTTTAAATTCATAGAATCCATTCCTTACACCTCAATAAACAAAGTAACATCACCAACCTCTAAATTTTCAATTGCTTTTCCTTCAACGATCTTTTCAATTTCCGCATCGAACCATTCCGATTTCAATTTGTAACTTTCCCCATCCAAGTTTACCTCAATTTCCCCTTTCTCAACAAACCCCATTTTATCGTTCTCACTTAAATTGTTTACAAGTTCAACTATCTTTTTAGCCTTATCCTTAAACATCGGTCCTACTATGCTAAACTTGGGCTTTAGCTTTTTAATTCTCAATTTAACATCAGGCAACTTATTTAGAACCTCAACTTTTGCATTTATCGCACCACTTATGTCCCTAACATCAATTTCATACGGTGAATGCAGTAAAACGTTTTTCAGCGGAGCGTTCAAAGCCATACCTTTATCGTGTTTGAATCTGCGAATTGCAACGACTATTTCCTTTATAACTTCACCTTTCTTTTCAGCCTCCTCATCAATCAACCCTTCATCAGGTTTTGGATAACTTTGTAAATGCACACTACCATCTTTAAATTTGCTCCAGCACTCTTCAGCTAAAAATGGTGTAAATGGAGCTATTAATCTACATAGAACGTCCATTGTTTTGTAAAGTACATATCTTGCTGCCCTTTTTTCATCTTCATTTCCAGCGTAAAGCCTGTTTTTCACAATTTCTAAGTAATTGTCCGCATACTCATACCAAGCAAAGCTCCTTATTGCCTTTAAAGCATCACCAAATCTGTAATTTTCCATGTGCTCATCAACTTCTTTTATTAGCCTATTAAGCTTTGACAAAATCCACTTGTCAGCATCTCTCAAATAATTCAAATCTTCATTGCTAGGTTTATAATCTTTAATGTGAAGCATTGTAAAGCGTAAAATACTCCAGAACTTTTGTTGAAATCGGCTTGCAGAAATAACTTCCTTCCACGTAAAAATAACATCACTTCCAACAACACCACTTGCAGCCCATTGCCTTAGAGCATCAGCTCCATACTTTTCAATAACCTCGTCAGGCTGGATTATGTTGCCCAAGCTTTTGCTCATCTTTCTACCATCCTCGCCCAACACCATACCATTAATCACGATTTCATGCCATGGAATTTGATTTACTAAGGCTATAGACCTCAAAATCGTGTAAAAAGCCCAAGTCCTTATTATGTCATGACCTTGCGGCCTTAAACTTGTTGGATATTCCTTAAGATTTGGCCAGCCTGAGATTATTAGAGAAGTTATGCTCGAGTCCATCCAAGTATCTAAAACGTCATCCTCACCAACAAATTCTGTTGAGCCACACTCACAAGGCTCCAAAGGTTTATCCTTTGTTGGATCTACTGGTAACCACTCCTCCTTTGCAATCTTTATCTTTCCACACTTCTTGCAGTACCAAACTGGAATTGGAGTTGCAAAAATTCTCTGCCTGCTTATGACCCAATCCCACTCCATCCCCTCAACCCAGCTTTCAAGTCTTGAAAGCATGTGATTTGGTATCCATTTTATCTTTCTTGCAGCATTTAGTATCTTGTCTCTTTCAACTTTAACAAACCACTGCTCCTCAGCTATTATCTCAACTGGTGTTTTACAACGCCAGCAAACACCAACGTTGTGATCAATCTCTTCTTGTTTCAACAACCTACCTTCATTCTTCAAATCTTTCAAGATTCTTTCTCTTGCCTCTTTAATTGTTAATCCTCTATACTTGCCCGCCTTCTCGTTCAACAACCCATTGTTGTCGAGAATTATCCTTAACTCCAAATTGTGTTTTTTCCACCATTTAACATCCTGCCTATCTCCAAAGGTGCAGATCATCACTATACCAGTGCCAAATTCAGGATCAACTTCTTCATCTTCAATTATCTCCACTTCATATTCAGTTGTGGGAACCCTAACTTTTTTACCAACTAGATGTTTATACCTTTCATCAGAAGGATTGACAGCTATAGCTACACATGCAGGAATCAATTCAGGGCGAGTTGTAGCAATAATAACACCATCATCAAAATTTATGTAATTTAAAGTTGTTTTACCACTTTTATACTCAATCTCCGCCAAAGCAATTGTTGTTTGGCATCTCGGGCAATAAATAACGGGATGATACGATTTGTAAATCAAACCTTTGTTGTACATTCTAACGAAAGATAGCTGGGTTTTCGAGTAGTATTCAGGATACATGGTTATGTACTCCTTGCTCCAATCGACTGAAAAACCCATCCTTTTCATCGTTTTTCTCATCTTTTCTATGTTTTCCTCAGTAAAGGCTACGCAAAGTTCTCTAAACTTTCCTCTTGGCACATCATTTTTACTTATTCCGTATTTCTCCTCAACTTTGACTTCTGTTGGTAAACCGTGGCAGTCCCATCCTTGAGGGAACATGACTTCGTAGCCTTTCATTCTCTTGTATCTAGCAATAAAATCGATATAACACCAATTTAACGTGTTTCCAATGTGAAAAGAACCAGTTGGATAAGGAGGAGGAGTATCAATGATGTAATGCGGCTTTTTTGAGTTCCAATCAAAATAGTACATTTCATCTTTCCACAAATTAAGCCATTTTTCCTCAACCTTTTGTGAATTGTATTCCTTATCTAAGCTTATCTCAACCATCATCTCACCGCCTTATTTTTAAGCGTTCCAATATTCTCAATTTCAACCTCGACGATATCGTTGTCTTTTAACATACCAACACCCGATGGTGTGCCAGTAGCAATTACATCTCCACTCCTCAACGTCATTATGCTTGAGATGAATTCAATCAGCTTAAACACATCGAATATTAGATTTTTTGTGTTTGATTTTTGCACCACTTTTCCATTCAACCTCGTCTCAATTTTTAAATTTGATGGATTTACGTTCAATGCTACATAAGGTCCAAGAGGTGCAAATGTATCGAACGACTTCGATCTTGTCCATTGCCCATCCTTTTCTTGCAGATCTCTTGCTGTTATATCGTTAAAGCACGTGTAGCCTAAGATGTAGTCTTTCGCCTCATCATAAGACACGTTTTTACAATCCTTAGATATAACAACAGCCAATTCACCTTCATAATCTACTCTTTTCGAAATTGAAGGTAATTCAATGATGTCTTCATGTCCTATTACTGCAGTTGACGGTTTCATAAACAGAATGGGCTCATCCGGAATTTGCAATCCAAATTCCTCAGCATGATCCTTATAATTCAATCCTACGCAAACAACTTTTGTTGGCTTAACTGGTGGCAAAAACCTTACAGCATTAACATCAAATTCATAACAATCGAAAAGAATTTTTCTGTTTTTAATTTCAAAATAACCTTCAAATACTTCTCCCTTAGCAACGAACCTTCCAAAGCACTTCATTACCCTTTGATTTTGAAATAAAGATATATCATTTTCCATTTCATTGAGCATGATCAAATGACAAAAGACTTGTCAAACCTGTCAAATCTGCAAGTTATTTTCACTCTTGTCACGTTGACAAATCCACCAACAAAAAGTTTTAAAAATTTTTAAAAATATACTGTTGAAGATAGTGTAGAATTGTAGTATAGGGAGGAATAAAATGAAAAAAATAAATTTTTTTATTAAAATATTAGCTCTTGTATTAATAACCATAACGGCAAGTGCAAATGCAAAAATTATAGATGTATGGCCTGGCCAAAGCTTACAGGAGGTGATTAATTCTGCAAAGCCCGGAGATACGGTTATAATTCATGGAGAATTTAACGAGGCTGTTGATGTTTATGTTTCAGGTGTAGAAGGCCACCCTATTAAAATAATTGGTGACAACGCAGTTATAAAAGGGAATAACATTTCAAGGGATGGATTTGTTTTCAGACCAAACTCCTCTTACATAGTGCTAGAAAGCTTAAGAATTAAGAACTTCTCTTCGAACTGGGGATTGGCTTTATACGGCAATAACACCCATATACATATCTCAAATGTCGAAATAGATCATTGTGAGACGGGAATTCATCTTACAGCAGGTTACAGTGGGCAAGAACCTATGTTTGGTGCGGTTTGGGACGTTAGTTTTGAGAGCGTAAATGTTCACGATAACAAAGTTGGCGGTTTAGACTGCACATCGGGACCTTGCTACAACTTAACGATTACGAACAGCTCTTTCCATGACAACGGAATTCAGGGATTTGGGGCTGATGGTATCGCTGTAGAAATTGGCAATAATATCCTTATAAAGAATGTTACCGTGTTCGGAAACGGAGGTGATGGAATAGATTTGTGTTCAAGAAACCCGCTCTTTATAGAAAATAGTGCAAATGTCACAGTCAGAGAGTGCACAATTGCAAATAATGGAATGCAAGGTCTTAAACTCTGGAATGGTGGCAAAGCTATCAATTGTCTAATTCATTCAAATGGTTTGGAGGGGCTTGTAATTGTTTATAATGGAAATTACGTGATACAACATTGTGATGTTGTAAAAAATGCTTTACAGGGTGGTTACGCTTTTACAGCCGGATACCCAGAAATAAATCCTCTTGGGAAGCAGGATGAATTAAACGTAATAATCCAGAACTCTATATTCGCTTTCAATGGCAATTTGACTAAAAACAACCCTACAGGAATATGGATTGCGTACAGTAAAAGCTTCACAACTCAGAACTCGATATATTTCAACAGAGATTTTGAGGAAATTTACTTCAACGATACTGGCGAGTCTATAACGAGGGATCAAATCAACATGAACTTGTTAGGGGTTAATTTCGGTGTCGATCCAAAATTTGTTAACATGAATGAAAACGATTTCCACCTAAAACCAATGAGTCCAGCAATAGACAATGGAACGATTGTAGAAATCAAGACAGATTTAGACCACAATCCGAGACCAATCGGTGAGGGTTACGACATAGGCTGTTACGAATTTACATCAAACTCTTACAATTTTTTTATTCAATATCTCAATTACTAAAATACTAAAACTTTTTTTATAATTTTGCATATATTGTAGATTGTACATCACCGTGAATTTATGCTTCAAAAAATAAAAGGAACAGTTTTTTAATTCTTAAATCAACGTTTTTCATGCAAGAGGCAAAAAAAATTGTTGAAGACTACAAAGATGTTACAATCGCAATTTTTGGATCGCACTCAGCAAAAGAGACGGGAATTTCTGCAAAAGCTTGGGGGTTTAAAACTGTTGTAATCGTGCAAAAAGATAGAGACAAGCTATACACCAAATACAATCGCCATTTATATGATGAAATAATAATGCTCGAATCTTTTAAAGATATGTTAAAAAAAGAGGTGCAAGAGAGGCTAATTGAATTGAACAGCATTTTGATACCAAACAGGAGTTTTGCCGTTTATGTTGGCTACGATGGTATTGAAAAAGAATTTAAGGTCCCAATCTATGGGAATAGATACTTACTCAGAGCTGAAGAGAGGAACTTTGATCGAGGACAATACTACTTACTTGAAAAAGCTGGCTTAAGATTTCCAAAAGAGTTCAAATCTCCAGATGAAATCGATAGGCTTGTTGTTGTCAAAGTTCAACAAGCTAAAAATCCCTTGGAAAGGGCCTTTTTCTATGCTGTTTCACCAGAAGACTACTACAAGCAGGCTGAAGAATTGTTGAAAGCGGGAGTAATTGATGAAAAAGGATTAAAGAAAGCTAGAATAGAAGAATACGTTTTAGGAGCAAGATTCAACGCAAACTTCCATAGCTATGCTCTAAAAGATGAATTTGATGACTTCGACTTTGTCGGATTTAGCGATAGAAGACAGGTAAATCTCCAAGGATTTTTAAACTTGCCCGCTAAAGATCAGTTAAAGATCAACGTACCTGTTAAAAATGAAGAAATAGGTCATTTTGGAGTGACTATGAGAGAAAGCAAGCAAGATATGGTTTATGACGCCGCCGAGAAGTTCATAAGAACTTGTGAAAGAGAATATAGCCCCGGAATCATTGGATTATTTGGTTTGCAAGGTGCAATGGCATATTCTCCAGAAGAGAAGTTAGAATTCGTGATATTCGATGTTTCAATGAGAGTTCCCGGAGATCCAGCTATAGGGCCAACATCTCCAGAGATGAGAAATTTAAGCTTGAAATACAACACAAAAATTGAAGATCCGTTGGATTTGTCGATGATGGAAATAAAGAAAGCTTTAGAGACGAATAGGCTTGGTGAAATCGTCACTTAATCTTCAATTTTTCATTACTTTTATATTTATTTAGTAATTTCAGCTTAAAAGGTAAAAAGCTTTTAACTACAGGAAACTTTTAATTGTCAGATTCAGTTTATCTTTATGGATGTGTTAGTGGGGGAGAGTAGAGTAAACAACAAAATAACCCCCATCAACATTAAATACGTTCCAAGAAGTGTTTGGGTTGATGGAAATTTTGTGAGCTTGGAAGAGAGGATTGAAAGAGCTTTGAATGATCATAGGTTTTCACTTCTCCTAGGTTTGAGTGGGACTGGCAAGAGTGTCTCGGCAGAATACATTGCAAGGTGCTTTGCCGAGATGGATAAGGTTGTCATAAAGCTAATTCCAAAAGACATCATGGAGTTCAAGGTTGAAATTGTCAAATATGGTGACAAGGCAATTTTGCACGTTTACCTCTCCACTTCTTACCTCGGAAGTGAGGAAAGGATGATGAAATTGGCTTACGCAATTTCAAAGCTTTCAAAGAAAGTTGTTAAGGATGAGAAAAGGTTTGTAAATAAGGTTGGAGGTATTTTAAAAAAGATATTTCAGTGGACGAAGAGGGAATCTGTAAAGGAGACAAGGTTTGGAAAAGAATTGAAGAAGAACGTTAAGGAGATTTGCATAACAACAGATTACGGTGTTGAAGTGATAAACGATGTTTTGGATTTGGCAAATGAATTTAAATTGGAATGTGTGGGCGTCGATGCTGATCAGACGGTTAAGGTTGTGGAAATCTTAAGCGATTTCTCTTGGAAATTGGGTATTTCGTCTGCGAAAGATATTATAAAAGCCTTAAAAGATTTCTTCCCAGTTGTATCAGTAGCACTTTATCTCGTTTTGTTTTTTATCGGAGTTTTGGAGGTAAGGGAGATTTTTGGAAAGAGGAGTTTGGAGGAGGAGATTTTTGAAAAGCTTGAAAAGGCTGAGAACGTTTTGATCATCGTTGACGACTTTGCAGATGTTGAGAACAAGGGAATTATGAGGGATTTCCTCGAACTCTGTTACAAAGCAGGAATGAGAGTTTTTGTTGTTAGAAGACTCGATTTCAATGAAGCTTTAAAGACATTAAAAATCGGTTCAGAAAACAGATTCTGGGGTTGCGTTAACTTGTTTAGATTTGATGAGATCGATACAAGCGTTGATAAGCTTAAACCACTCTGGGATTTAAACGCTGAAAGTCTTAAGGAATGCGTTTCGATTATGATGAACGCAAGCTTTGAGGAGTTTGAAGGAATGGTTAAAGCAAACGAGAAGTTGATAATGGAAGAAAGAGAAAGGAAAGGACTTGGCGAGATTGGAAACTTGGAGGAGTGGTATAGGAAGACTTTAGGAATTCCGTATCTTGCTCTTTCTCTCATGAAACATAAAAGGGTTGAGGGTGTGAAGCTTGAGGGAGTTGCAGAGTATCCAACGAAACCGTTCTTTGAGCTTAGCGAAGATGAGGCGCAGAAATTTACAAACGCCATGATTTTAGGTTATGTTGAACTTTACAAGGTTTTGGTAACTGAAGACAGATGTTTGATACCAGTAATACTTCAGCCAGTTGCGGAAGATGAAGTCAATGAGTTTTACAATGAAATGGGCTGGAATTGCGACGCAAACGATTTGAGATACAGATCCGAAGTTAAGGTGTTTGAAAGATGGGAAGAAAATGTTGACGTTTTCGATTTAATTGAGTTAAACGTGAAGTTGAGGGAAATGTTCGATCTTTTAGCTGAGCTCGATCCACCGATGAATGGCAGAAGGATTATCAGGAGAGAGATTTTGAATTGGAAGTGGAAGCTGCTTGAGATCATGACGAACAATAGCATGAAGTTTGGTAAAAGTTTTTACAGAATGAGGCACGAAGCTTTAAGGCACGTAGAGTTTTTGAAGAAGTTTGGCGAGAAAGAATTGCGAAAGATTTGGAAAGATTTTGATGATAAGAAATTGGAAGATTACCATCTGAAGTTGCTGAGGGATTGCTTACAGTCTGAGCCAGACTTTGGAATTGTCAAGGCTGAAGAAGGGTTAAAGATTGCGAAAAAGGGAGTTTTCGCCTTGGCTTTTTTGAATGAATTTGCTAAAAAATGTAGATTCTATCGCCGTAAGGATTTTGCTTTGAAGGTGTGGAATGCCTTAAAGGAATTTAAGGTTGAATCTGAAGCTGAGATGGCTTGGAAGATAATTGCCGAGTCGAGTGTGTTGAGTGCCGTATATCTTAGCGCAGTTTTTAAATGCCATAGAAATTAAGCCTAAATTAAATCCCCTTGAGGAATTTGAAAGGCTTGAGGGGGAGTGCAAGAATTTGAAGAACGAATATCTGCGCTCTTTTGCTTTGGGTCATGTTTTGATTAATTGGGCGAAGATTTTACTTAAGTATGGTCTTTTGAAAGATGCAAATGAGAAGCTTAAGAAAGTTCTGGATTTGTGCAATGTGGAGATCAACGTTGAGGGAATTAAAGACTTCTTCAAACCCCTTGGAGGAAATCCAAAGGATAAGGCTAATGAAAACTTGGATGCCTTGAAAGCCTCGGCTCATTACGATCTTGGGATTGCTTTGATTGATTTGGGCGAGTTTGATGAGGCTATCGAGCAGTTTAAGATTGCTGAAAAGTTGTATAGAGAGCTTAAAGATTTTGTAGAGGAGCTTAAGTGTAAAGGCCGGATGAAAAGAGTGGAGATTCTGAAAGACTGGGAGTTTGGAAAACCAATAAAATACGATCTGATGGAAGAAGCTTTGAATGTTTGGCATAGTCTTGATTTAGAATTTAAATCTTGCCTGTGCGGAGAATACACCGTTAGTTTGGCTTTAGATGGATACAGCAAGGAGGATTTGGAAAAAGTTGGGGTTTTCACTCCAGAAGATTTGGCAGTGAGTTGTGGAATTTTGTCTTTGCTGAATAGTGATATTCTAAAATTTGTCTTGAAAATTGAAGAGCTTAAGAAAAAGATTGTGAGAGATTTGGAGAATGAGGGTATAGACTTTGAAGAGGAAGATATTACGAGGTTGATGGCTTTGCTGATCTTAAATGGCTACGATTCAAAAATGTCAAAAGGATTGAAAGATGAATTTGAGCGAAGAATGAGAATTGTTGAAAACTTCGATGAAGAGATTAGATCTTTGAAGGATAGAGGTTACGATGAAGAAGAGGCAAAGAAAATTTTAGGATCTGATTTTGGAGGTTTAGGTTTGTTAAACTTCGCCAAGAAAGCTTATGAGGAGAATAAAAGAGAAGCTGAAAGATTGGTTAAATTGACGACAACAACTAGTAGCCCGCACGCA
>JAGGXN010000226.1 GCA_021163065.1 Archaeoglobaceae archaeon
ATATAAACCAACATATACTGCATGGCCAATCAAGTGACTAATATTTTTATTATCCATATCCATCCCTCCTTGTTTTTAATTTAGGCTCGATTTCACGTTGCGGATAAAAGAAGTCTGAAAGTAGCTGAAATCTTTGATCTCTCTTTTATCTGCTGTTATCTCTCGAAAGATCCGAGCCATGAAGCACAAAGTGCTTGTATCCATCTTCCATCTTCTCAAACCTTTAAAAATATTTCCATGGGGCTTTCTTCATGTTATCTTCTTTTCCAGTATATGTAAAGATGGCAGCTGTCCTCATGTCTGTTACCTTTCGACTTTTTCCACTTATTTCAATCTTTATTGTTCATTCGCTATCGCTGAAAATTATCGAGTAGAGTTGTGCCTTGTAGTCATTTGCATATTTGTATGCATCATAGATACCGTAAATCCATGGTACAATAAGCCAAGAAAACAATAGTATTAGTATTCCCCTTTCTACTTTCTCGAGATACATCTGTCCTACTCCGGGTATTAAGATACTAAGTGCCGTGGCAATGCCTGCGTTTTTTTCTTTTGCTCATAATAGACCACTTTTTGGTTTTTATCCATGTCTTTTACAAACTCCTTGATTTGCATTGCTTCTGTCTCATCCATATTTATCACCTCCTTTTATAGTTTTTATTTCGACATTTCCATCCAAAGCCACTGTGTATACGTCCTGTGGATAAAAGAAGTTCCGAAGGTAATTTGAAGCATATCGAAGCCTTTTATCCGCTGTTATACACAGTCCAAAATTCTGATTAGATCTACATTTCATTTAATCTCCTCCATGATTCAAAGGTCTTCTAAGGGAGTGATCAAAGAGAAATATATAGTTTATTATCAGAAGAACGATGAAACTAGCCATTCCAGTAACTCCTACAATCAAATCGTCTCCACCTTTGAGCAACAGGATAGAGAATCCCGCGTTGGCATTGAATGAACCATGGATCATCGAAGTGGCAATAACAGATTTTGCTTTTATTCGTACATAACCAAAAATAGGCGCAAGCAGTAAGCCTATCAGCAGAATCACTGCTAACCATATGCTGATAGCATACTTTATAACAAATCTTCGTTCAGCCATCTTTGCATTCTTGACGGGGAAATAAGTTCCGATAATGCCACCTAACACACCAATTGATGAGCCGAAAATTGCCCAAACCGATCCTATGTCCATTTTTAACCACCTTCTTGGCAGTTTTGCCCACGAGTCTGTAAAAGTGAGCTATTCTTTCACTCTCCACATAACTTTCTTTGTGCAAAGTCCTTAGCCGAATGGAATTAGTGTTTTCTTTTCCCAGTCCTTCGAATAACATTCAATGTTTTTAACTTTGGGTTCTAGTTTTTCGGTCAAAACATCAATTGGAGTTGCCGAAGCATCTCTTTTCTCAATCTCTACGCTTATTCTCTCAAATTTCTCCTCTCCATTCTCCAGCCATTCCCTACATACTACAGGACTGGCAATATAGATTGTATCATCCCTTAAATCTAAATCCCCGATAGGACCTTTGAGCAAATAGAAATCAATAAGATCACCATTTTCATCAAACATGAAAAGCACATAGTTGCTTACCCAAGCGATGAATCTTTTGCCGTCTTTTATAATCTTACCCTCCCCAATAAATGTACCCGATGGATATGTTGCATTTATAATTTCAGCCCATAGAACTTCCCCATCTCTGCTCAGCTTGGCAAAGAATGGATGAACTTCTTCATATGGTGATTCGCGGAGATGTTCATGGGCAAACCCAGCAACGTAAACATTTTCTCCAGCATAGACTGCATATAGTTCTATGGAATACTTCGGAACTTCTTCAAACTCTGGGGTTTTCTTTCCCTCTTTCTCGGCTATTTTCCTCTTTTCTTCTGGTATCTCAACTTTTGTTTTTATCTTCTCTTTAGATTTTAAGGAGACAGCCCATTCAAGCTTGCCATCCTTGCTGAGCTTGATAATTTTGTTTCCTCTTGTTAAGTATATCCCATCGGACACGGAAATACCATCGTTCCAAGGCTCTCCAGATATGATACCTTTTAATACTTCAGATCTTCGTCAGTTTTCACCACTCCGCCTCTCGTGTTAAAGTAAAGAAATTCTCCATCGCTTTCAACATCAAAGACGCTTAGATAGTCTTCATACTCAACAGCGATAGGGTTCTCTCTTGCCCCTTCGTAGCCAACTCTCTTGATCGCAAGATTCTTTATCCATCCAATCCTGCCATCTTGGCAATGTCTACGCCCGCAGCGTAAATCGTTCCGTCGAAACACTTCAAGACATTTGAAATCCATAAGTCCTCATCAAGCGTCAGATTCCAGCCGTTTATCATTTTAATGTATGGGGCTTCTCTTTCGGTGCAGTTCTCAATAAATCCAAATACGTATACGTCGTTGTTCGCAGAAATTCCCCTTCCTTCAACAATCTCGAATCTGTAGTCTGAGCTTTCAGACTTTATTATGATAAAAGCGAGTCCCTGGAAGACTATAACATTCCAAGATCCTATTAATTCCTGGATTTTTGCCTTTCCCTCAGGCATTTCAAAAACTTTCATTATACCATCAAGAAGCGTGAGATTTTTGGGATCTTCCTTTCCGAAAAGTTTCTTCAGTATCGTTTTACCCGGTTGTGGATAGAGTTGCGCAGCAGGGACAGGAGCTTTACTTGTATTCTCCTTCCATACCTCAGTTTCGTTCTCAGAAGGATTAATTTCGATATGAATCAGATGAGATAGCTGAGTGTAGGCAGAAACAGCGACTGCAACAAAAATTATTGCCAGACATATCAACAGAGGAGTTCTACTCACTCTACCACCTCTATTTAAAATTTTTGAGCTCTCTTCAGGCTGACTTACAATTTCCGATCACATTCAATATATCCGCACTTTTTGCAGGCATAAGCAACAACCTCTACTTTTTCTTTTGATGTGTATGTTAATATCCCTCTTTTCTCAGGAAATCCTCCAAACCTGATTGGCTCTTTAAACTTGCCTAGATACATTCTTCCAGCTTTCATCTCACCACCACACTTTGGACAGACTTTTCTTCCATCCAACCACCTAAGTAATTGTGGTAACTATCCTCTCCTTGCTGAGATATCTTGTCAGATATCCCGTAAGAACTACAAGAAGCAATGAGGTCATCATCAATGCTATTTCAATCAGCAAAGAGATGCGATAACCTTCTCCGATTAAGCCAAGACCTCCAAACAGAGCACCGAATATTGTCATGAAGATTACCGTGCCTGCTATTCTAACTTCTTTCATTCCAGCAAGCAAATAAAGAAATCCTATCAGGCCTACAGCAGCGAGAACGAAAAGAGGAATAGTTACAAGCAAATGCAGAACAAGAATTAGTGAAGGAAAGATGATTGATTTTAAGAGAATGCTTGAAATCAGAGCAATCAAAAAGGCTGAGAAAATGGCTATGGCATAGGATGGAATCGCAGCACCCAGAACTTTACCAAACCATAGCTTTCTCAAGCTAACAGGTGTGCATAGCAAAGTTTCTATGATCTTATCCCTCTTTTCCCTGAAGAAGATCCTTCCAGTGGAAACGTATGCAAAGAAGATACCCATCACCAAGGGAATATAGAAAACAGCTGTATCAATTGTTTCAGGAAACTTTTTGACACCCAATGCAGCCATGACGGAGAAGAACACAGAGTAACCTACGGTAAAAAGCAGAGAGCTTTTATTCTGAAGTATTTCCATGATCTCCTTTTTAGCAATAATAAACTCTTTCCTCATTTTTCTTCCTCCTTTTGCATTTTAAAATAAATATCCTCCAGTGTAACTTCCACTTTTCTAATTTCTTCAATCTCCACGCCATTTTCCGAAAGTTTTCTAAGTAGAGAGGACTGTTTATTTTCCTTAAGCATTAAACTAATCTTCTTTCCATCGATCTCACAATTGGATACAAAATCGAGTGGATTCAGAATTTCGAACGCTCTTCCAGCACTTTTATTATCACTTGTGGATATAATAACTCTTGGTCCGCTGAATTTCCTCCTCAAGCTCTTCACAGCATCACAAACCATTATCTTTCCTCTTTGAAGAATGGCTATTCTATCGCATATTCGCTGAACTTCATCCAAGTCATGGGAGTTCAGAAATACTGTCTTTCCCTCTTTTGAAAGTTCAAGAATAAGATTCCTTACCATTCTTTGTGCTTCTGGATCAAGACCTGCAGAAGGCTCATCAAGAAATAGAACCTCGGGATCATTGATTATAGCCCTTGCGATCGCAAGCTTCCTTATCATCCCCTTTGAGAAAAACCCTACTTTCTCATTCCTGCCATAAAGTCCAACAAATCTGAGCAAATCCTCAATCTTCTCTTTTCTGTTTGAAACGTCATAGAGCTGAGCGTAATATTCCAAATTATCGAAGGCAGAGAGGCCTTCATACAAACCATCGTTCTCCAAAACCACACCTATCTTCTTCCTTGCTTCATCATCCTCAGCTAAATTCTTTCCCATCACCATTGCTTCTCCAGAAGTTGGGTTGAGAAGTCCTAGAATTATTCTCAGAGTTGTGGTCTTTCCAGCTCCGTTAGGGCCCAAGTATCCGAATACTTCACCTTCTTCAACCTCAAAGCTGATTCCATCCAGAACCCTTCTCCCACCAAAATCCTTTACCAGATTTTTAACCTCTATCACCTTCATTTTATCACCACATGCTTGGAGAATAATTGAACTCAAAATCATCAACTTTATCGGGCAATCCAAGATTTGTGAACATACCTCTAAAAACATCTCTGTATTCCTCTTCCGGAATCTCTTCTCCAGCAGGGAGTTTAATGCTGAGCATCACACCTCCCAGTTTATCAATTTTGATTGTGTATTCGTGATTTCTGTCATGGTAAATTATTCTCATATTTGGAACAATGTAATCTATCGTGCCAATTTTCTCATTCCCGCTGTAAAACGTCTCCTTGCACGATCCCTCTCCGAGAGGAAGAGAGAAAGTGGAGTTGCTGCTTGTTTCTTTAAAATCAATATAGACTGCACGCAGGTCAGCTACTTCTTTTATCAGGATTTTGGGCTTATGATCGCTTATGATTGTGTCTTTGAGTTGTGAAAGATAATGCCTTGCTTTTTGCTCATCAAAACCAAACATCAGTTCAAACTTCTCAACAATCCATTCATCTGGTGGAAGGTTTTTTAGTTGGAAAGTAGCAGCCTTGCTCTCGTTGAAGAAGTAAATGCTTGTCTCACCACTGTAATCTCTTGGTAACCATGCTGAAAAACCCGAGTCTTTTGTATAATAAAACTTCATGTGTACAATTCTATAATCTTCGCCAAGCCTTTCCTCCAATTCTCTTATATCTGGATGCAACCCGAGTTTTTGCTTTGTGTTGACGTAATAAGGACCATCAACCGTATATCCTGCCTTTTTCGCATTGGACATAATTCCATCGTAATCGATTTCTCCGAGATTCTTTCCACTGGTGAAATAGTAAGCATGATCAGAAGATATCAGAATTGCTGCAAACAATGCATACGCTATTGCTATCAAGCCTGCTAAAAGTATTAAGCCCATTATGATTTTTTTCATTCTTTTTCACCTTACTTTCTTCAATTTCACAGCAGTTCCATAAGCCAAAAGCTCTGCAGCCCCAGCCATTGTTTGCGAAGTCGTAAACCTCACGTTCACAACAGCATCGGCACCAACCTTCTCAGCTTCTTCAATCATTCTGCTAATTGCTTCTTTCCTCGCATCAGCAAGCATGTCGGTGTAAGCTTTTAGCTCTCCACCAACTATGTTCTTCAAGCCTGCTATGATGTCCTTGCCTATGTGCTTAGCCCTTACTGTATTTCCGAAAACAACTTCCAGAATTTCAATCTCATATCCCGGAATAAATTCCGTATTTGTTACTATCATTGCCAACACCTCCTATATTCCAATAATAATCCAATAATCCAATTTTAAGGTCAAGATTCAAAATATCCACACCTTCGTTCAACCTTCCAGCTGACATCAAAGCTCCCTCCAGCACCTTCTCCTCTAATAACAACCTTATGCCATCCGCTTTGATTTGTCTCTATCTTTACACTGCTCGCAAAACTCCCCTTCTCAAATTGATGCTTCCATAAAACTTCTCCAGCTGGATCTCTAACCTCTATTTCAACACTACCCTCATCAACTGTAATGCTGTAATTCAGCAGGATGCAATCGCCTATCTCAACCTTGATTATCCTTTCTTCTGTGCCTGTAAACATGCTGTAGCTACATTTTATGCTATCCAGATCACTGAACTCAACCCATCCAACCTTAATCTCAGAATTTTCGGCTATAAAAGACGAAGTTCTTTTTACAGCATCGCTTGAAAATCCAACAACCAACACAATTAAACTAATTCCAATTAAACCAATTAAAACCAACTTTTTCACTCTACCGCCTCCGATTTCAGCTCATCAAATTCAAATTCCTTTTTCCTGAATAGATAACCAATAGCTGAGTAGGGTAAAGCAATTGTAAGAGTAATTAAAACAAAATTCTTGGCATTCAACCACTTCTCAAAGATTGGTATCGAATGGTATGAGCGAAGAAGAAAGAATGTTTCAAATGTCGCCAAAATCATTCCGACTAACAGTAAAACGGGAGTTGCGGTTTTTCTTTTTGAGATTATGTAAAATATAAGAGTTGCCGTGGAAGCTGGAAGTATTATTTGTACGATTCTTCCAAGAAACATCCACAAAAACTCCCATGCGCTCATCCATAGCATGTCTAATGGAAGAAACAAGAACAGGTATCCGAATGGGAGAATCCACAAAAGATGGATTTTCTTCAAACAATCACCTCCTCCAATCTTCTTCTAGGTGTATACTTTGTTGGCTTCGTATAACCGATGCGGAACATTAGCTGAGGAAATTCCGCTATTCCTAACAGAGTTCGCAACTCTTTGCGCAATTCTGGAACTTCTATCGGCTGATTGAAGAAAGCAATGCTCAGATTTAGTTTTGTTGCCATTAGCATGACTTTCTCAAAAGTAACTCCCACTTTAACCCAAGATAGTTTGCCATCTTCAGTAGAACTCACTATTCCAATTATCGGAGCTTTGTTAGCAAGCTCTTCATCCTTCTTAGCCTGTGATTTGCTTATGTCAAAAGTTCTGATGAAAAATGAGCCGAACAAAGACATAATGCTTGGAATACTGAATGCATAGCCAGCCATTCCATCTCCTGCCTTGCTCCAGTTGTGTCTGAGCCAAGAAGCAAGCTCTTTGCGAAAAGCTTTATTGCTGAGCTGAATTTTGTGTGCTAAAGAAATAAGCTTTGCAATTTCAGACTTTGTTTTCTGACCTGTGATCAAATCCAGTCTTAAGTCATCAACACAAGCTTTAAGCTTCTGAAGTTTCTCCCCCTCTATTTCTTTTGGTTCATACTCCCCTCTATTTGTTTGTCGGAGGGAAATCTGGGAAAAGAGCTCTAAGTCCGTTTCCCTTTTATCGGGATATAGTTCTATAATTGCCACCAACTCTCCTTCTTCTCCGGTAAAATATTTCAGTTTATATCCAAATCCGAAGTGTTCTGCTGCAAGAAGCAGGTTAGAGATTGCACATCCAACGCTTATATAAAGCTCTCTTTTTTCGGGATCAACTTCATGCAGCTGTCTTGTAAAATCAGCATAGACTTCAATGTTATTTCCTTTTATTGAGAACTTCCAGGGCTGTGTGTTGCGGGAGCTTGGAGCTAACACTGCATAATTAATCAAAAATTTCAGCTTATCTTCCATTGAACCTTTTCCAGGAAAATCCTCCTCTTTCACATTCCAATTCATTTAAACATCTCACCCATACCTCAAAGCTTCTATTGGCTGAAAATTGCATGGAGTATTGTAAAGAGGCTTCATACTCTCGCCTCAAAACTGACCTTATCGGCAATTCCCCTTCTACTTCCATCCTCAATTACAAACGTAAGATTGTATCGACCTTCCTCAATGCCATAAATTGTACCTGAAATTATGGCTAAGGAACAGTTGTCATCTCTGAAAAGTGTAATGTAGAGATCTTTTCCTTCCCTTACATACTCAACCTTTGAATCGCTGCTACAGCACGTTAACAAGGCAAAATTTAACTCACAAGTCCTGCTAGACGGACACCCAAACTCAATCCCACTTATCTTGTCTTCTGTTATATCGAAAGTTCTTTTCTCGTATTTTATTTCATATTTGAAGTTCTCTGAATACTGTGAATAGGCTGGATAAAGATAGGCAAATGCTGCTGTTGCTGTAAGTAATGCCAAGATTACAACTGCTTTTCTAATCATTTCTCGTCACCTCCCCACCTCCAACCTTCCTGTAGAAATTTAGCATTGAGATTGCCAGACATGAAGCCCACAGAAATTCTAAGATTGTCAGCTTTACATCAATATCTGGCCCATAAGCTGGTACATTTACTGTTAGGTTGCTCAGCAGTCTTACAAGCGGATAGAATCCAAGTATTGTTAAAGGCAGAGCAATTTGTTTCATTTCATCACCTAATCTACAACAGAACTTGAAGCAGTAGATTCATGCAAAAGCATTCCATCCAAACTAAAGATCTCTATGTGGTATTCAACATATGAGCTCTCGTTTATTGGAAAACTGAGAGTAATAGCGCTTGTGTTATAGAATACACTATCTCCACACTTCACGGTTCTATTATTCTCCTTGAACTGGTAGATCACCTCATAATACCCTTTTTTACTTGGAATGATTTCCAGCACAAAGCGATCGTGATATCTACCTATATTTTCCTTGAAATCAACCGAACCTACTGGTTGTTTAGATGATCTAACTGGAGGCAAAATTTTGACTCTTCTTTCTCCATCTTCCGTCCATTCAACCCTTATTTTTACCTTCACTTCCGTCTTTGGAATCGTTTTTTCTCTGAGGTATTTAGCATAGATGTTGATTTGCTCATCTGGCAACAAATTCTCTTTCACTTTTACAGGTTTTTCAGCAATTTTACCATGATATTCATCTATGAAAAGTGCAGTAATTGCAAAGTTCTCTGCCTCTTTTTCTCCCTGATTCCATATAGTTCCGTTAATTTCCACCTTCTCCATTCCAGAGTCTCCTAAACCCTGGGTTACCACATAATCGTAGGCAATGTCCACCTCTTTTGGTTCAGGTGTAATTTGTACGTAATTTACTATACCTACGCTTACAATTACTACCAGTGCAATAATTACTAAAGCAATTGCAAGCTTTCTCATCTCTTCACCTCTCTTTCAATTCTCATTTTTCATCACCTCGTCTTTGACCATTTGATCATTTCATTTTGAACTGACTCGCTCCAATAGGTTATTTAATCCTTTTCCACTGCTTATTTTTCAAAATAAGCTTTTAGAAAACTGAAATTCGATTTTAAAAGCATGGAATCAGACTGCAAAATTATGCAATAGGATTGCAAAAAAAGGCAATTCTTATGTAACCAAAATTTTGATGGTGCTTTCATATCCAAACTCTTTCAAGATATCGCCATTGCTAGGGTAGAGAACGTCCAAACCTCTGATTAATCCTATTTTTATGCCATCAACTTCAAAAACCTTGATCTCGTTTCCTCGTTTGAACCACGCCCTTTCCCCACTAAAAGTGCTGTTTATCTTGGAAAAAGCCTGAAGTTACATTTATTGGAGCAACGATATTGCAATTAAAAGACCTTGCCAGTTCAATGAGCAGCGGATATGGGTCTATTCTCTTAGACTCATTCAGAGAAAATTCTCCACCAATTAAGGCGAAATCACAGGCATGATCCTGCTTGAGACAATTCTTTGCCCCGTTCTTTCAAATTGTGGTACACAAACCTTAATTTTCACAATTCTAAACCTCTCCAACCAATATCCAAAAGAATCTTATAAGCATCTGGATGGGTTGAATAGTACCATCCCATCATAAAGAGCAATAATAATACTAAGAACGTCCCCATCCCCACGCCAATCCAGAAAGGTCTCTTTTTCCCCATTGACGACCCTCCAAACGAGGTATATTAAATATAAGCCTACCAACACCATCAAGGCATGGGTAAAGTGCATTGCAGAAAACTAACTACCACTAAAGTTTATTCGACCTCCAACACCAAACCAGAGCAAGGGTGGAACAGATATCCCTGCAAGAGTTTTGTTTTTGAGCAATGAAACAGAATAGCTAGGATTTCACCAACTATACAGGTGTTGATCATAAGCAAGTCAAGAGGCTTTAAATGGTATTTTGATGAGAAGCTCGCTCACTGAAAAAAGCACCAATGCAGTAAGTAAACAAACAAGAATGAGACGAAGATTATTTTCTAAAAATCCCTTGCTTTTCTCATTTTTGAGCATACCGCCATGCCATATCGAAAGTTGAACGCATACATTTTACGCACTTGGAGTATTCCATTGTAGAGATCTCGATTATCCTGTCATCCGTCCATGAAATATTGAAGATTACGTCAGAGAAGCTGATGTTACCCACATTTGCTTCTTCTTCGTCATATTGACGATAGAGTCTTGTTTTCGTTACAGCAACTTCGCCAAGTTTTGTTAACTCCTCTGTCCTTTCCTCTCCCATTGGCAGAATTATCTTCAAATCCTTTCCTTCAAGCAACGGCATCAACTCCTTCAATAGATTCATTGGAATATTGCTTATCCTTATAACCCTAGATCTCCTTATCTTTCTCTTTATCTCCTCGATGCCTTTTCCAATTTTATAGGTGGTCCCAATTTTTGCTTCATATTTACCATTTACTATGGGCATTCAATCACCTCTTTAATCTTTAATCACTCCTTTTAATCACCCCAGCCTAAGTTCTACCACTCTCTAAAGCAGTTCCCACACTCTTCGTACAGCATCTCAGAAATTATGTAACTACCATCTGTATTCTTGAAGACATTGAATACTCTTTCTTCATCAAGAATTACGGATATTGCCGGTACCTCTACATTCCTAACCCTCTGCACAATTTTTATGTTTGCTTCCTTTGTTTTCATGTTCCTGTGTTCTATTCTTACAGCTCTCTCCCCCGGAAAAAGTACAACTTTAATCTCCGCATCTTCATTAAAACTATCTCTTATTTCTTCTAAAAACTCAACAGTGGTATTTGATATCCATACAGTCTTCGCCTCTCTCAATATCTCTTTAAAATTCTCCAACCCGATATTATAGTTGGTTATAACGAATTTTTCTTCCATTTTCTCCACCTCCAGCATTTCTCGGATGGAATTCAGAAATCTTTCATAATTTTCCTTGTATTTCTCGAATATCTCAACAGGACTGATGACTTTGAAGAGTAATGGTGAACCAGAGTATATCTTTATCCATCCCCTATTTCTGAGAGATTCCAATACTGAGTAAATCTTTGTTCTTGGAACTCCTGATTCCCTGGCAAGCAGTGTTGCGCTGCTGAAGTTAGCTTGGAGAAGACTCAGATACACCTTCGATTCGTATTCTGTCAATCCGACTTTTCGTAGGCTTTCTATGACTCCATCAATTAATTAATCAAATAAAATATAAATTTAAATAGTTATTGTAACTGGAAAAAGTTACAGAAAAAATAGAGTTGGATTATTCTTTCCTCGGGCACAGACCTGTACCTTAAGAGGTAAACCGTATCCAGAAGGGTTTTTCTAAGTCAGAAAATCTAATCCATCCCTCTCAACGACTTCAAAGCCACACTCAAAACAAACAACTAATTCACCTTCCCTTATAACAGGATACAACCGTATCGTCTCAAATAAAAAATAAAGTAAAAATAAAAATTAATAAATATCAAATATTTTTACTTTTTTCGGTGACTAAGGTGAGACTACTCATCTAACAGAGGAATAAAGCAAAGCGAGATCCTTTTTTTCCTACCATTTATTTTAAGTGTAAGTCAAAAAATCTTATTACATTTCTTTCATATTCCACCCGATGCCATTGATGCGCTCCATGATGACCAGTGTTATTTACAATCCAGATGAACTTTGGTTCTTTCGCTTTCTCTTCCTGTAGCTCTTGTAAACTGCGGTAGCCATTTGGCAAGCTGTGTAAAGACAATGGCTTGGTAGTTCCAGGTATTTTTTGTGTAAGCTTTTGTAAGTCTCATTCTTCAGCCGGTAAAAGCTGGTAACGTTGTTTTCAGAAGCGTGTGTGATGAGATGTTCACAATTTCCCGAAATGATTTCGGGAGATTTCATAGATTTGGATTTGATTGATATTTGAAATATTTAAATTTTTACTTTGCATAATATCATTCTGTAAACAAAATATAAAACTTAGCAATTATGAGCTTGTTGGTAAGCAAAATATTTTTTTATAATAATTAATAATAATATTAACTAGTAAGTTTTTGCTATTGCCACCAGCTTCCCTTTTCCACCACAAATTATACATTCGCCGTCAATCTCTGCATCAATCCAATTTAACTCTTCAAACCACCCTAAAACATTACCTTTAACCTCTTCTTCCACTTTCATTCCACAATCAACGTTTTTACAAAGATGCGTTAACCCAACACCCTTTGTTATCCAGTCAGCTAAGTCATTTAGATCCTCAAAGTATCTCACTTTTTCCTTCATCCATCCAATTGCCTTATTTTTTATCCTATCTTTAAACTCTTTAGCCCATTGTAAAACTAGTTCACTGTTTATTTCATCCATCGAAATTTTAAACTTCTTTTTTTCATCTCTAAATGAAACAACAACGCTATTTTCATCAGCCTCCTTGGGACCGATTTCAATTCTCATGGGCACGCCTTTAAGCTCCCACTTATAGTATTTAGCTCCTGGTCTATCTTCGCTATCATCCAAAACTACTCTAAACTCTTTCAACTTCTCTAAAACCATCTTAGAAGCTTTTAACACCTTTTCTTCTTTACCCTTATAAAGTATCGGTATTATCACAATTTGAATTGGCGAAACCTCGAAAGGCAAAATTAATCCCAAATCATCGCCATGAATGCTGAGCAATGCTGCAATACACCTTTCCGAAATGCCATAACAAGTTTGATTGACAAATTTATGCTCTCCATCGATATCTTCATATTCTATTTCAAAAGTTCTTGCAAAGTTATCTGCTAAATTGTGAACAGTCCCGATCTGCATCGTTTTTCCGTCTGGCATGATTGTGTCGAAGGCGATTGTGTAAGCCGCCCCGGGAAATTTGTCCCATTCAGGCCTTCTTATAACCATGTATGGGATTGCTAAAAAATCGTAAAATTCTTTATAAAGCTTTATAGCCTCTTTAACTTGTTCTTCAGCCTCTTCAAAGTTTTTGTGTGCAGTATGAGCTTCTTTAAATGAGGTAATCTCCCTTAACCTAATTAAAGGACGAGTGTGCTTTGTTTCATACCTAAACGTGTTAACTATTTGATATATTTTTAAAGGCAGGTCAGCATGGCTTCTTATCCACAACTTGAAGATTGGATAAATTGCTGTCTCGCTCGTAGGTCTTAAAGCTAGTTTTACATCCAAAGGATCCAAACCACCATGAGTTACCCAGTAAACTTCATCTTCAAACCCCTTTATGTGCTGCCCCTCTTTGCCTAATTCAGTCTCGGGAATTAAAGCTGGAAAGTAAACTTCATCATGATCCCTGTCGTGCAACTCTCTAAGCTTTGAATAAACGAGTTGCCTAATCTTGAAACCAAAGGGATACCAGACGTACAAACCTTTAACAGGATATCTAACATCCATTATCTCTGCTTTTTGGATTATCTCATGGTACCACTCAGAAAAGTTTTGTTTCGATGGCAATTGTTCAGCTTTAGCTTTCATCAGCCTTCAAAACCTCTTACCTCTTATTAAATTTTCGTTAATTTTCACTGTAAATTAAATTCAATAAACAACCTTCAGTTATAATACTTAGTTATCTGCAATGATTTAGCGTTTATCCTTAGCCTACTGTTTTTGTATCTTTTAAAAAAAAAGCAGGTTGACAAACTTGAAGAAAGTGAAATAGAAAGAATAACAGATTTACTTATTTTAGGATTTCTTCTAAATTATTTTGGGTTTGTAGAATTTATTTATGGCAATAAACAACAGAATTGGGTCTAGTTGGAATGACCATATTTACTCACGGGTTTGCCATCTTAGCTTACAAAGTTTTAAGCAAAGTTTTAAATTAACTTTGGCAAATAATGCTAACCCAATCTAAATTTTTTAATAATGTATAACTAACTAAACGATTAATAATTTTTAGAAAATAATAAGTAATCGTGTTTCCAAATACTCCCAATGGCTTGTCAAACTTACGACAAATTTTACAAAAAATTCGAGGATATCAAAATCACAGATAGAAAAGGAGATACGATATTAATTAGGCAATACACAGAAAAAGACAGAAACAAGCTTGTTGAAATGTATTCAACCTTTAGTCCTGACAGCAGGTGCTTAGGGTTACCGCCAACAACAAAAAAAGCAATAGAAAATTGGATTGACTTTTTAACAGAAAATGGTTTTAACATCATAGCCGAGCATGATGGTAGAATTGTCGGCCATTTAGTAATTGTTCCAACAAAAGATGGTAAAAAAGTCGATTTAACAATTTTTATTCATCAAGATTATCAAAATAGAGGTATTGGTCAAGAAATGATGAAACTAATAATTGACTACTGCAAAAAAATAGGGTTAGAAGGAATTATGCTCGTTACTGAGAGAACTAATGCCAGAGCCATTCATGTTTATAAGAAATTAGGATTTGAAGTGGTAGATCCATATTATGAATATGATATGTATCTACATCTAAAATAATTTTTTAATTTAATGGCGTAAACTTTTAAAAATCTCATAACGCAATTTCTTTAAATGAGATTTGAGCCTTGTTACCTTAAACTGCATGAAAGTGGAGAACTAAAAGACAAGATCGATGCTTTATACAACATACTCGAATCTTGTGAACTCTGCCCAAGAAAGTGTGGGGTTAATAGG
>JAGGXN010000002.1 GCA_021163065.1 Archaeoglobaceae archaeon
ATTTTGCATTTACCTTCTTTGTTGAAGAAAAAGAAGTAAAGATGAGTTCAGAATTTAAACGTGAGATTGAGAAGAAATTTAGGCGATTTAGCTTCAATGAATTTCAACGAATGCTCTACTCTTACGATTTATTAGAACCTCCAAAGATTCTTAAAAGATTCGTAGGAATTGCTGATGTTGTAATTCAGCCCGAAAGTAAGGAGGAGGTTTATGAGATTCTCAAATTGGCAAGGAAATATAAAAAACCTGTAATTCCAAGGGGAGCAGCAACTTCGGCTTACGGAGGGGTGTTGCCATATAAAGGCGGGATAGTTGTCGACTTTACAAGGTTAAATTCTTTTTATGTGGACGAAGACAAAAAGTTGCTTATCAGCCAAGCAGGAGTAGTTTGGTGGGATGCACAAAGAGAGCTGGTTAAAAAAGGTTTAAGTTTGAGAGTTTATCCGACAAGTGCGCCATCATCAACAGTGGGGGGTTGGATTGGACAAGGCGGTTATGGAATTGGGAGCTTGAAATATGGCTCTATTGCCAATAACGTTGATTGGGTTGAGGTTGCAGACTTCAATGGAATAAAAATAAGAGATCCGTCTAAGTTTGTGGGTTTAGAAGGTACAACGGGTTTTATTGTATCTGCTGCAATAAAGTTGAAAGATTATAAGGAAGACGTAGCTATTGCCTTAAAAGCAGATGTTGAAGATGTAGTAAGATTTGTTTATAATTCTAAGGCACATACTGCCATTTTTTACAGCAAAAAATATGTTGAAGTTCTTAATAGTGTAATGAACTTTGATATCGACAAAGAGGTTTTACTTTTAGCCTTTGAATGCGATGTTGAAGGAGACAGAAATTTAGGAGAAAAACTTTGGGAAGAGCGATTTTATCCATTTAGAATTAGAAAAGTGTCCAATTTAGTTTGTGTTGAGGTTATTTTGCCATTAAAAGAGTTAATCGGATTTACAAAGAAAATTCTTGACATTCCATTCACAATTTCGTTTGCCAAGCAAAATGCTGTAGTTTTAATTTTTTTACCAGTAGAAAAAATGAGCTATGGTATATGGTTGAAAGTCATGAAACTAATTAAAGTTGCGGAAAGGTATGGTGGCAAAGTTTACTCTTCTGGCCTGTGGTTTTCCTACAAATCTAACAAAATCTTTCCAAACTTTGAAGTTTTAAGGAATTACAAGAAAGAAGTTGATGAATATAATTTGTTAAATCCTGGGAAAGTATTTCCAGTGGGCATTGTACCAAGACTTATAAAAATAGCCGATAAGGTGGTGAGATGTTGATTGACATCTTAAAGAACTCAAGCTTATGTTTAAGGTGTAACTACTGCAGAGTTTGTCCAGTTTATAGTGTCGAAGGTTGGGAAAGTGCGTCTCCAAGAGGAAAGCTATATGTGATAAATTGTATAGAGAATGGTTTTCCTTTAAACATCGAAATTGCAAGAGAATTTTTTAAATGTACTACATGTGGTAATTGCGAGGTAGTTTGCCAGCTGGGAATCCCTTTAGTTAGTCTATGGGAAAGTTTTAGGAGATATTTGAATGAAAGAGGATATTTGTTGCCAATTCACAGAAAGTTGAAGGAGAGGACGTTAAAAGAGTGGAATCCTTACGGAGAGAGTAGAAATATGAGAGCAAATTGGTTAAATGTAAAGATCTCTAAGGATTCAGATTTGCTTTATTTTGCTGGATGTACTGCAAGTTATAGAACTGTAGAAATTGCAAAAAGCACAGTTGAATTGTTTAAAAAAGTGGGGTTAGATTTTAACTATGCTGGAGTTAATGAATACTGCTGCGGTTCACCTTTTTTTAGAACTGGACAGATGGACATTGCAGAAAAGCTGTTTTTGAAAAATCTTAAGATTTGGAAGGAAATGAAGGTGAAAAAGATTGTAACGAGTTGTGCTGGGTGTTATAGGACGATAGCTAGGGATTATCCAATATTGGCTGAAAAGTTTAACTACGATTTTGATTTTGAGGTTTTGCATACTGTGCAACTTTTAGAGGAGATTGTAAAAGATTTTAATTCGTCTAAGCTAAGTTTTAAAGCAACGTATCATGATCCTTGCCACTTAGGCAGGCATATGGATGTTTATGATGAGCCTAGGAGGATCATTAAGAAATTGGGGATTGATTTGGTGGAAATGGATAGAAATAGGGAAAAAGCTTTTTGCTGCGGTGCTGGAGGGGGTGTTAAATCTCAATTTAAAGATTTATCTTTTGAAATTGGTAAAATAAGAGCTAATGAAGCTTTAAAAACTAATGCAGACTACTTACTCTCATGCTGCCCATTTTGCAAACTTCACCTCTCTCAATCTTTAAGTTTTTTTGACAAAAAGATGATCGTTGCTGATTTGGTGGAGGTTGTGAACAAAAGTATGCAGTAACCTTTTTAGTAAATTCAAACAAGATCTATTATGGCAAAATCGAGAACGAGAATATCGCTTCATACAAGCGATAAAAAACCATCTGTTGGTGAGGAAGTTACTTTCTCAGGCTACTTGCAAGTTTATGATGGAAGATTAAAGAGATGGGATCCTTTAAAGGGAAAATTAATGCTCTTTATAGATGGTATAAAAATTAGAGAATTCTCATCCGATAACTACGGATGTTTTGAAGTAAAACATACTTTTCGAATTCCAAAAAGGTATGATGTTGAGATTAGATACGATGGATCTGCAAAAACTAAGGCGTGTATGGCTGGAATGAGGATAGAAGTATTAACTAAAGAGCAGAAAAACAGAATTAGGAAAATAATTAGAATTTTTACATCACTGATGTTTTTATTGTTAATTTCAATATTTGTTATTTTTTTGTTACACTCTTTTTAAATCTATTCCACTTCAATTACTTGTTCTAATTCTTCAAAACCTTTTATTTCTTCACTTTCTTTGTTACTTTCTTCGCTTTTTTTTACCCAAAAAACATCCTTTACGATTATTATGTCTCCAACGGATTTTACTATTCTGTATGGTAGTATTACACCCGATGCATTACTATCGATAATGGATTTATTGTATTCTTTCAATGCCAAACCTCTAATTTGTCTCTTTTCTAAGTCTATTACAACATCTTCAACCTTACCAACGTAAATGCCCTTGTCTGTATAAACATTCAATCCAAAAAGTGAAGAAATTTCGCTAATCATATCCATCGTTTTATTTAACACTTAGAACATATATTAACTTTTTTGTTATTTTTCAACCCTGCCAACTAACCACCCTCAGGTGATTGCAATAGAGCATGAACAGCTTACAAAATAAATTTCAATTCCCAACAGGATTTGAACAATTAATTAGCAAAAGAAAATCTTTACTCTCTGCTTTTAAAGAAGAAAACGTAGATTCAACCAAAATTCTTTCCGAAAGGTTTGGCGCTCAAACTCCAAATTTAAACTCTTCAATGCATCAATCACCCAAGAATCTTTATCTACAACGAATTTTGGCTTGTTCTCGCAACAATTCAGCACTTCCTTAGTGAAAGACTTCGTATTCAGATAATTTCTCGTAGTATAGACTCTCATAAGGATTAATTCATTTCTTTCCAAATCTACAGCTGAATAAACGATATTTTAAAGACTGAATGAAACTGAAAGAATTTTTGCAGTTCTCCTTATTGATGAATTTGGAAGTAGCTATACCTAAGATTTCCAGATTTTGTTCCTTTCAAAGATGTTTAAAGCTTCTACTAAATTTATTTGTTTCTTTATATTG
>JAGGXN010000222.1 GCA_021163065.1 Archaeoglobaceae archaeon
ATGATTCCAGAACGAAGGACTTCGATGACGGCCTCAATCTCGTCTTCATCGATTACAGGTTTAGCAATTGGTATCAATCTACCACCTCCAGCTTGAATATCACTCTCCCCCTTCCCAGCTCTGTCCCGGGGTCTGGACAGGAGAGGTAGATTTCTTTTACACCCAAACTCTCAGGCTCCATCCCATGGGATAGTGCGTAGGCCACATTGCTTAAGCTAGATATCGCATGCACGCAAATCGGCTTGTCTGAACTTAACAAAAACTTGTCAAGGTATATGCGGTCACCAACCTTGTAACCCGCCTCACAGACTCCTTCTACCTTTACAACCTTAATTTCCACTTTCACAAATGTATTATTTCGCTCCTAGTTTATTAACTTTAGTTGAACCGACAAACTACTCGATAAATTACAATTTCGTTGCTAAAATAAGTTTTCTACAAATTTTAAATTTTCTACTCTACTTACAAACTATCTGAAAATATCAAACGTACCTACAACCATATCCAGCAATAGATCCAAAAGGTTATTGTCAACTTATATTTTCAAATCCTTTTTAAGATTTTTTGTTTCAACTTTTTATTTTCCTCAATTATCTATCTTGCAAAATTACAAAATAAAAATAACCAAAATCATCAAACTTAAATATTGCAAGTCTAAATCCGCATAGGTGATTAAATGTTCGAAAAAGTTTTGTTTCCCACAGACTTTTCAGAGTGCAATCTGAAAATTCTGGATTATCTTTCTGAGTTGAAAAAAGTTGGAGTTAAGGAAATCATCCTTATCAGGGTTATAAATTTAAATAGAGTCACAGGAATTGCTGGAGGAATAGATATTGAGGAATACATTGAAAGTGAGGAAAAAGAGGCAGAAAAAAAGCTTTCAGAATTGGTTGAATTTTTAAAGGCAGAAGGATTGAATGCAAGATATGTCAAACCAATTCCCGCTGGAGATCCAGTTACAGAGATTTTAAAAGCTGCAGAGGAGGAAGAAGTTTCTCTGATAATAATTGGTTCAAGGGGAAAAAGCGTTGTAAAAGAAATTTTATTGGGCAGTGTTTCTGAGGGAGTTGTTAGGAAGGCAAATGTTCCCGTTATCGTTGTAAAATTCGAGCTTGTAGAAAAAGGTGACAGTTACGAATGCAGAAGAATATTTCCAAAGATGTTCGAAAGGATTTTGTATGCTCATGACTTGACAGAGCATTCCGACAAAGTTTTAAAATTTGTAAAGTACGCAGCAAAGAAAGCAAACGGATCTGTAACGATTTTACATGTAATTGAGAATGACAAAACAGACAAGCTGGAGAAAATAAAGGAAGAATTGAATACAGAGGGAATAGAAACAAAAGTTATCGTTAAAAAAGGTGTTCCCCACAAGATGATACTAAAAGTCGCTGAAGAGGAAAAATCAACGATAATCTTCATGGGATCTCGTGGTATGGGACTAATACAGTCTTTGCTGTTAGGTAGTGTTGTTGATGCCGTTGTGAGACATTCAAAGATACCAGTTTTTGTATATAAGGGCTAGTTACTTAATTTTTTTAAATGCTACACTTAAAAAGTACGTTAAAGATGCCATAAGAGCTGCTATTGCTCCAGGTGATACTTCAGCATAAAAGGAAACTAAAATTCCAAAAAATCCGCTTAAGGCTGCTATAACGAATGCTAAAATAAAAACATCAGAAATCTTCCTCGCTACTTCATTTGCCGCTGCCGCTGGAGCTACGAACATCGCATAAACGAGTATTGCTCCGACACCTTTTAGCATTACAACAACTGAAACCGCTATGATTGTTAAAAGCAGGTAGTTTACAATACTTGCATTAATTCCGAAGGCTAAAGCTCCTTCCATATCAAATGAAACAAAAAGAAATTCTCTATAGAACAGCATTGCCACAATCAATACAAATAGAGTTGAAATTGCCATTAAAGTAAGATCGTGATCCGTTAAAAGAAACAAATCACCCATTAACAACCCCCAAACTCTTGCAGCATACTCCCTTATTATTGAAATGAATAAAACTGCTAAACTCATTGACATTGCAAATGAAATCGCTATTGCCGTGTTTATTCCCTCATCTCTCGCAGCATAACCTGCTGATAATGCTACAAATACTGCAAATATTGCTCCACCAACTATTGGATCTAGGTTGAATATTCCATAAATTGTAAGAACTATTGCCAACGCAGCCCCAGCTAAAGCTGCATGACTGGCACCTGCAACTAAAAAGGAGACGTTTCTAAAAACTGTAAATGATCCTGCTACCGATGCATTTACTGCAATAAGCAGTATAGCCAAAATTGATCTGATTATATAAGGCTGTAGGATGCTATCCATGGGTATCACCAAACAGAGGATGTGCATAACCTTCTTCACAAACTACAATCGGAATCGAAGAACCGTAAGTCTCAACCATTCTTTCAGCAGTTAAAACTTCAGATGGGGGTCCAAATGCTATTAACTTTCTATTCAACAAAATTACTTTGTTTATATGATGTAATAACGGATTTATATTGTGAACAACCATCAATATCGTTACCCCTTTCTTTGCCAATTTATCCATCACCTCAATTATCTTGTCTTGACTTGGTATGTCAACACCGTTAAAGGGCTCATCCAACAGCAATATCTTTGGATCTACAGCCAAGGCTCTTGCAAGCAGCACACGTTGTTGTTGCCCACCACTCAACTCATTAAATTTTTTTAACCAATAATTTTCAAGACCTACAGCCATTAAAGCTTCTTTGGCTTTTTTCTCATCTTCCTTTGTCAATTTTGAGAACCTTTTTCTTGCCGCTCTACCTAGCAATACCACATCTTTTACAAGTATGGGAAAATTTGAAGAAATATGCTCTTTCTGAGGCATGAATCCTATATAATTTTGTATTTTTTCTCTATTTTCCCATGGATCCAAGTTGAATACTTTAATCTTTCCACTCTTGGGCTTGAGTAATCCTAAGATGAGCTTTAACAAGGTAGTCTTACCACTCCCATTTGGGCCCATTACTGCTACGAAATCCCCTTCATTAACGCTAAAACTTACGTTTTCAAGAGCGTTTTCCCTATTGTAGCTAAATTCAACATTTTCAACTACTATTGTTTTCATATCAACACCTCATCTTTATTAATATTGGAATGGTTACGAGCAAGATTAACGCTAAAATCAGCCCATAAGACTGCTCCTTTTCAGTTTTGCTTAGGCTTTTTGCTTTAGCAAATGAGATGAGATTCTTGTAATGCAAGGCTGTATAGCTGTCATTTTTGCCTGCCATTACAAATTTTACATAAACTATCGGCTTTCCCGTATCTTTGGACAATTGCTTTGCAATCTCCCCAGCCTTGGAATCTTTCATAAATTCCGGCAATACAATAAAGCTATATTCCGATTTTAGTTTTTCCTCAATTTCTGCAATGCTCTTACCGCTTGCAAATCCTAATTCTTCGCCTAACAAAACATCTCCAACTTCCATACCCATGTTTTGGATAATGTAGCAAACCCCCGGCACAATAGCCACGCAAGATTTGTTTTCAAGCTTTTCTACAGCAATAATTTCCTTTGTAACTTTCTTAGCATCCTCAATTTCATTTAAAAAAACATAAAAATTTTTTTCAAAGAAATCTTTGTTTTTTGGTGATATTTTCGATAAAGTTTCCTTCAAAGTCTTAGCAATTGCAACACCATTATCAAGTTTAAGCCAGTATCCATGAGGGTTCATTTTGTATTTCGGAAAAGAATCTAAAGCTGCTCCATTCTTCTTGTAATCTTCAAAATCTAGGCATTTGTATCCATACTTTTTTTTAATCTTCTCCTCAAAATGCAAGAATTCTGAATTTACAAGCAAGATCAAATCAGAATTTTCTAAACTTTCCATTTTTGATTTTGTTATAGTAAATGAGTGTGGATCGGTTCCTGGAGGCATTATACTTGTCACATTAACTTTATCTTTTCCAATAGCCTTAACAATTGGCATAAAATCTGGCATTGAACAAGTAACATTTATTGCACAAGCTGGTGTTAAAATTAAGGTTAAAAAGATCGTTATTAATGCTATATTTGCCCTCATAGCTTTAAAGAGTGTCCACATGGGCAAGTTTCTTTATTTCCATACCTTTTTTCCAAAGCTTCAATTAGAAAATCGCTTACAAAGCATTCTATATTCGTAGCTTCCTTGCATATTCTGTCTGCATCTAAATTTAATTCTGCAAGAAAGCATTCAATCAGCCTGTGCTTTCTTGTTAAATCCTTTCCAACTTTTATTCCATTCTTATTAAGCACAAATCCTTTTTTTGGAATGTAAGACCCATAGTTCATCTTAGCAAGCTTTAACAAAGCCTCATAAGCAGTAACCTTTGAAATTCCCAACTCTTTAGCAACATAGCTTGGTCCAACAAAATGCATTCCATTTTCAAAAGCTTTGTAAACTATTCTAAGATATGTGCCTTCTTTCACTTCGTTAGGTTTTCCTAACGAAATAAAAGGTTTACGAATTAATAAGCTTTTCCGTCAACAAGAAAATTGGAATTTCTATTGCACAAATCGGACCTACAAGAACTTCCCATCCGGTCTCTTCTTCGATTTCATTTTTAAACTTTTCAGCTAAGCCGGGAATTACAAGTTTTTTCTGACTCACTTGGCTTTGTAAATCACTTTCCAAAATTGCTGCTTTAACTCTATCGCCAGTAAAAAGATTGAGATAGACTGCCATATCAACGGAATATCCTTCAGTATCGATTATTAACAAATTACATTGTATGTTTGCTTTTGCCAAAACCTCTCCTATCACAGCTTGGGTGTAAGGATAATTGGCAGTAACAAGAATTGGAGAGTTTTTGTCCACCATAACAAAGCCAATTTTTGTTGTGATTGTTGAAGGGTAAATCGGAATCTTTGGTAAGATACTTTCAGCATTTACGGCCATTTTTATATATTCTTTTTGCTTATCGCTAAGATATGGGCACTTATTTATGTCAACTTCCCTCTTCATAAGTTTTTCTGCAAATATCTTACATGAAAAGCCACATTTGAAGCAATCTTCCATTGGCAAATACTTTGAAATGTCTATATAGCTTGTATATAAATCAGCGTGCATACCATTAGTCAGGTTCTCAATATTTGTACATTTTTGATGTCAAATCCTAAACCAGTATTTTGGTAGCTTTGGTGGTAAAGGCTCAGGAAACGGCTTGGGAATTCGTTTATTTTTATCACAAATGGCTATTTTCCTTCCACATTTTGTGCATTCAGCAATAAAATCCAAGGTTATCCTGAAAGTGTTGTTTCCACAGATACATTGGATGTACATCAATCCTGCTCGGTTTTTACAGATTCCACTATTCTCTTTCCTGCAACAATCTCATCTACACTATGAATCACCGCTCCCAAGTTTTCTATCGTTGATTTTATCTCTTCAAAATCCAAATTGTTTCCAACAACAGTAATTTTTAAGGTTTCAGTGGTCTGATCAATTTCTGCCAAGCTTACATTTACACCATCTACACCATCAACTTCACTCAATTTCAATGCTAAAAGGACATTGCTTGGTTCGTGGGGTTTTAAAACATCCAGCACGAGCCTTCTTAAACCAACCACAAAAAAAGTTTTTAACAAATTATTTAACACTTTTGTTATGATTGATTTGCACATTCATTCAATTTTTAGCGATGGCGAATTAATTCCTTCTGAGATCGCGCAAAGAATGGTTGAGTTGAAAAATGATGGTTTTGCAATAACTGATCATGCTGATTTCTCAAACATTGGCTATTTAATGAGCAATTTAAGAAAAATGATGGATTTTAGAGATGATTACGAATTGAACATTCTTTTTGGTGTGGAAATAACCCACGTTCCACCGAATTTAATTGGTAAAGCCGTTGAAATAGCATGGAAAGAGGGGGCTGAGATCGTTATTGTTCACGGCGAAACAATCGTCGAGCCAGTTAAAGCTGGAACAAATTTTGCAGCTGTTCAAGAAGAAATTAACATTTTAGCTCATCCCGGTTTGATTGATATAAAAACGGCTGAGATTGCTGCTGAGAACGGAATTTATTTGGAGATTTCTGCAAGAAAGGGTCATTGTTTGACTAACGGGCATGTTGCAAAAATTGCAAAAGAAGCAGGGTGTAAGCTCGTAATCAACACAGACGCTCATTCACCTTCTGATTTAATAAACAAAAAGATGGCAGAACAAATTTTAATAGGAGCTGGAATAGATGACGTTGAAAAGGTATTTGATAATTCAAGAAAACTGATGAAAAAGCTTGGTTAAGGTGAATTATCAAAAGTCTTTTTGGATTAACTACGTCATCGTCAAGCATAAAGCTCTCCTGTGCTTTTGAAAATGAATAAAGAAAGAAGGTAAAAAAGCAGTATACCTAAACCAAGTGAAGGATGCCATGCGATTGAGAAGTACAAAGGTGTAAAATTAAAAAATACTACCAAAAAGTTGCAACGAGATGCAAATTAACGTTGCTAAAGTAAAGAGCATTCCAAAAATAACCCAAGAAAGGGAAAAACGATGATACACATCTATATCTTCCAATTTTTAACGCCATCTCTCTAAGCCTCTTAGCATCTTCCATAAATAAGCTTAAGACCTTAGATACATTAATCTGAATCAAACTCTTAAAATAATGGTTTGTTACGATCAAATTAATATATTCCAAGAACTATTTTGATTATGAACGTTGCTTACGTTGATCTTTCTAAAGAAAAGACAAAAACAAAAGAAATTAAGGAACTTGATTATTTTATTGGTGGAAAGGGTGCTGCTACAAAACTTTTGTTTAATACTCCGCCAAAAATTGATGCTTTTCATCCTGAAAATGCTATAATATTCGGTGTTGGCCCATTAAATGGCATAAAACTATCAGGAGCATCAAGAATGACTTGTGTTTTCAAATCACCCATGACGAATGGATATGGAGAGTCACAATGTGGTGGATTCATAGCTCATGAAATGAGAAAAACCGGAATCGACATTCTATACATATATGGTAAAGCAAAAAAACCGGTCTATCTGCTTATCGAAAATGACAATATTAGAATAAAAGATGCGTCACATCTTTGGGGAAAAGACGCATTTGAAACTGAAGAGATTTTGAAAAAAGATCACAAAGGAGAGGTTTTATGCATAGGACAAGCTGGAGAAAATCTTGTCAGATTTGCATGCATAACTCATAGAAAAGGTAGACAGTTTGGTAGAGCTGGGGTTGGAGCTGTCATGGGTTCTAAAATGCTTAAAGCAGTGGTTTTTAGAGGAGACAAAAAAATAGAAGTTTCAGAACCTGAAAAACTCGATGAATTTAGAGAATGGCTGGATTTGTTAATAAAAGAGAAACTTGCAGGCATGAAAAAGTACGGAACACCAAACATACTGCCATTGGTTAATGAGGCTGGAGTCCTACCAACAAAATACTGGCAAGAAGGTAGCTTTGAAAAATTTGAAAGTATTGTTGACTTGATGCAGAAACACGTTAAGAGAAATTCTTCCTGCTACGGCTGCATCGTAGCGTGTGGAAAAATAACAAAAATTGACGATGTTGAAGTAGAAGGTCCAGAATACGAAACCCTCTTTGCCTTAGGATCTTTATGCTACAACGATGATTTAAAAACAATAGCAAAGGCCAACGATTTGTGCGATAGGTATGGCATGGATACGATAACGACCGGAAATGTAATAGCATTTTTAATGGCTTGTAGCGAAAGAGGAGAAGTTGAAGAAAACGTCAAGTTTGGTGACAAGGATTCAATTATTGACTTGATAAACAAAATTGCGTTTAGAAGGGAAATAGGAGATGTTTTAGCCGAGGGTGTAAAAAGAGCTGCAGAAATACTCAATGTTGATAATGGCGTACATGTTAAAGGATTAGAACCTCCAGGTTATGATCCTCGAGGTTTGTATGGCACAGCTTTAAGTTACGCCACTTCCCCAAGGGGTGCATGCCACATGAGGGCTGTAGCTCATAGACCGAATTTGGTTGGCATTGTTGATAGAACATCTCCAAAAGGACAAGCAGCAATAGTTAAAGATTTGGAAGATTTCTACTGCATTGTAGATTCTCTTGTATTTTGCAGATTCTTGTGCTTGCCAAGTATTGGAATGTACTGGAACGATATAGCAAACCTTTACGAGATCGTAACAGGTGTAAAGCTGAGTGTTGAAGATTTAAAAGAGAGAGGAGCGAAAATATTTGATTTAACAAGAGACTTTAATCTTAGAGAGGGTGTTAAAGATGAAAATTTACCACCAATCTTTTTCAAACCAATAAAACACTATAAAAAGGAGTTTGTTATCAGAAAAGAAGATTTTGAGCAAATGCTCCAGGATTACTACAGGCTTAGAGGTTGGACTTAGCTTTCAATTATCGTACCAATGCCCCTTACATCTCCCTTAATTGCTTTTTTTATATTTTCCGGCTCTCCCAAGAATATTATTGTCTTTATCCTGCTCCTCTCTATTATCTTCGCAGCTAAAAGATCGATAACGTTGCTGCTCCCAGCCTTAACCTCAACTTTCCTAACAATCTCAACTAATTCTTTTGCTGTCAATTTTTCAAACCTCTTAGCATCCTTGTATTTTTTTGGATCAGCTGAATAAACGCCATTGACTGATGTTGCATTTAAAAACAAATCCGCATTTACAAATTCAGCCAGTAAAGCTGCTGTGGCATCTGTAGTATGTCCAGGAAAGGTCCCACCCATGATAACCAAATCGTTAACCTTCGATAACTCATAAGCTTCAACAAAATCCAAGGGAACTTTTTTTGCCACTTTCTTTGATGTCAGCGTTAAAGCAGACATCATTAGCATCGCATTAACCCTTGTTATTTCAATGCCAATATAATCGCAAAGAGTTTCATCAGCACCAAGCATCCTCGCCTTATTTATGTAATCTCTCGCAACTCTCCCACCACCAACAACAATGAACATTTTGTCGAACTCAATTTCATCAATAACTTTTGCAAATTCTTTTATCTTTTCAACATCGCCAAATACTGAGCCACCTAGTGAAAGTACAATCTTCATCAACATCTCCATTACCTACCAATTTTAAACTGTTTCTACGTTACCCTTTTATTCCTCAAGCAGAAAAACACTTTGAATGGATGTAAGCGTAATAGAAAGGTTTTACTCTAAAATATTTACAACTCCAAAAAAAAGGTATTCCGTCGCATTAGGCATTACAACCATTGTTCTCGCATCCATTCTAAACGGAATCTCTTCAAAGGCATTCTTTGCCCAAAGATACTTTTTTCTTGCACTTTTTATAATCTTAGCAATAGTAATTTTTGGAAAGGCTATTCATCTTGCATTCAATGACAGAAGAGCATTTTTCTTAGCTTTGCTGATATTAATTTTCATAGAAATCTTTGACATGCTCGTAATTCATCTTAAACGTCCAAATTTGATAATACTCGCCCCAACTTCAATGGCATCGTTTATAACGATAACAATGTACTTCACATCTGAGAGTGATGAAAAGAGAGTATGCTTTTTAAGTTTTCTAATGCTTATGATGTTTTACCCAATAAATTATTTTTACTCCTTCAATGCACCTCATAGGCTTGTGGCCTATCTTCTATCAAGCTTTTTAGGAGTTACAACAGGATACTTATTCATAAAATATCTTGATAAAGACGTTGGATTTAATGTAAAAGAGTTTTTAAAAGCTTTTTTGCTTTTCTGGCTCACAACAAATCCCCATTATTTTGAAAGAAAACTTGAAAAGATAGGTATAGAAAAAAATGGATGGGTTAGATGCTTAAGAATTGGAGATACAAAGCTAATTTCAACTTCTTTTCATCCTGGACCAATCAGAAACATCGGTGGTGCTAAAATCGTTGAGAGAATTTTAGAGAAAGGCAACACAATATATTTACATTCAGCAACAACTCATGCTAACAATTTAGTCAGTGAAAAAGAAGTAGAAAAAGTCGTTTCAAGCATTAAATGCAATGGAAAAAGAATTGACCCAATGGAGCCATACATAATTGAAGGAGAAAAGTATAAACTAATCGTATTTCCCTTCAAAGATTTCAAACTCATCGTTGTTAGCGGTAAGAATGAAATAGATGATTTGCCTGAGGAGATTCAAAGTTTTGCCGAAAAATTTGGAGATGTTTTAATTGTAGATGCCCATAACTCTTTTGAAAAGGAATTTGAAATTGAAAGAGAGGATGTAGAAGAGATAAAGAGCTTAATTAAGAGAGCTGCGGAAAGAAGGAGAATGCCAACAAATTTAAAATATGTGTTTTTTAAAGAAAAGGTAAACTCAAAGAACATTTGTGGATATATCGCTTTACTTTTGATTAAATGTAAAAGTAAGTATGCTATTTTAATGATAGATTCGAACAACATTAAAAGGGAGTTTAGAGCGAAAATAGAGGATTACATTAAAGCTAAGGGCTATTATCCTGTTGTTATTTCAACAGACAACCATTCAAAAACGGGTGTATCACCAAAAATCGGATATAAGCCTGCTGGAGATGATGAAAGCGATGTAAAAGCAGTTTTTAAATTTTTAGAATCAAAATTAAATTTAAGATTTGAGTTTAGAGATGCTGAGATTAGCTATAATAAAAAAGAAGTTGTTGCAAAGGTTATGGGAGAAAAGTTTTTTGAAGACGTTGAAAGAGCTTTTCTAAGCTTAGGACAAAAAGCTTTGTATTTATTCGCATTCATAATTTTAATACAGATTTTGGTAACGATTTTACTTGGTTTAACCATTCTTTAAAATCTTTTTAGTTTCTTCAATTCTTCCAATTCTTTTCTCAAAAGGGAAATTTCTTTTCTCATCTCGGCATTTCCCTTAATTACAAATTCACTTATCATCCCGAAGATGAGAATTTGTAAACCAGAAATGATTAACAAAGTCGTTAAAACTGCAAGTAGAGAATGTGTTACTCTTTTAAACCAATCTACGATTACATAACTTCCCACAAACAATCCAGCTATAATTAATAAAACTCCTATGAAATAAAAATACCTCGCAGGACTGTACCTTTTAATCAAGCTATATATTGTAGATGCAATTCTAAATCCGTCTTTTATTGGATTTAATTTCGTTTCCCCTTTCCTCTTTTTGTAAGTTATAGGTACTTCAACGACCCTAAAACCCTTAGCTAAGGTTTCTACTGTCAACTCTGTCTCAACCTCAAACCCCGTTTTTCTAAGCTCTACACTCTTATAAACTTCCTTTTTTAAAGCTCTATAGCCAGACAAGATGTCGTGCAATTCAATGCCATAACTTAATCTAAAAAATAAATTCAAAAGTTTGTTTCCAATTAAATTCAACCTCGTAAATGCTCCCTTTTCAAACTTAGCAAACCTATTGCCGATTACATGCTCAGCAATACCCTTTTCAATAGGTTCTATAAGTTTCTTAGCTTCTTCTGGCAAATACGTTCCATCTCCATCAACTAAAACAATTACGTCGTCATTTATTATGCTAAACGCCTCTTTAACAGCCTGTCCTTTGCCTTTACCGCTTTGAATGATGACTTTAGCTCCTTTACTTTTAGCAATCTCCCTCGTTTTGTCAGTGCTATTTCCATCTATGACCAATATGTTACTAAACCCCTCCTTGATAAAACCATCTATCACTTTTCCAATACTCTCTTCCTCATTCAATGTTGGAATTAGTATGCAGATTGACATTATATCCTCAATATTTTTATCAAGCTCACAACTGGAATTGAGTTAACTGCATCCACACCCTTTTTGTCAACTATCACAGCCGTGCATAGAACTTTGCCATCCTTCTTTGAAATGTAGTTAGAAACTTCTTCAATCGTTCTTCCTGAAGAAATTATGTCGTCAATTATTATGCATCTTTTTCCATCAACCTTTGCATAGTTTTCGCTAAAAACACCACTTATATGTTTGGCATTTTCCTCCCACTTTAGCTTCTTTGGATAGTATATGCTCAACTCTGCATTTAACTCATCAGCCACCAAAGTTGCTAAAGGTATGCCACTTGTGGCAACTCCAACAACAACATCTGGCTCTTGATTTACCGTTTCATTTATCATGTCCACCATTATATTGGCTATTAGCCTCATCCTGAAAGGAGTAGCGATCTTTTTCCATTCAATGTATATGTCCGATGGCGGGGCAATATCTTCTCTCGCTTTTGTTAGAAGCCATAATGCAGTCTCTCTCGAAACATTAAGCTCATCTGCTATTTCACCAGTTGTTAAACCCTTTTCCTTCAACTTTTTAGCCCTTTCAAACAAATCCTCTATTCTCTTCACTTCTTAACCCTCCTTAATATCGCCTCACTCCCACAAACCGGGCAAACGTCATCTTCAATTTTCCTACCACATCCTTTACATACTTTAACCCATTTAAATACTTTGGATATTGTCTTTTGCACAACATTTTCAAATTTAATGCCGAAATACATTGCAAGGTTTTGAATTGAGTAATCATCAGTTAACAAAATAACTTTGTCCTTACCAATCTTTTCACAAACTTCAATTGCCTTTGCTATTAGCTTTATATCAGTATTCGATAACCTATGCACATCTCCAGTTTTTTTAGCTCCTTCAATAGCTTTTTTGACGTATTTATCGTCAACATCTTCAACCCTTAAATTTAAAAGGGAGAGATAAAACTTTGAATCTTCATCTTTTATTTCATCAATTACCTCTGGAATCGTGATCATGTTTTCATATAGGGCCTTCCTGAGGAATATGACTCCTGAATCTATTATGTACGTTTCCACAATTGTAAATTGCAAAAGACAAAAATATTTTTTTCCCAGTAATAGTGAAAAATAATTTTTATTTAAAATTCTACTATGTCAACATTTTCGTCATCGATTATTGCATAACTTCTTTTTCCAGTCAAATAACCACAAACCTCACCGGGATTTATAAGAATAACATCGCCTTTCTCAACCTTTGCTTTGTGAGAATGGCCAACTATCAAAAATCTAACTTTAAGTTTCTTCAAAATCTCAACAACGTTTTTGTCCGTTCCATGATAAACTACACCATCTGGAAAAGGGACTATTTCCGCAGCAATCCAATTGTTTTTGCTAATCACATTCATTAACAAATTTTTATCGCCATCATTGTTTCCAAAGGCAAGGTAAATCTTTTTATCTATCCCTTCAAACTCCCTCAATGCAAATGGCGAAATTACATCCCCAGCATGAACTAAAAACTCGAATTTCTCCTTTTTCAATTCACCTAACAAATCTCTAATTGCGAAAACGTTGTCGTGAGTGTCGGCTATG
>JAGGXN010000089.1 GCA_021163065.1 Archaeoglobaceae archaeon
GAGAATTTACTACCAAGGCTATAAGATCTACGAGATGGACATCGAATTTGTTACCTCAGGCCCAGAATACTGCCGTCCATACGTTTCTAAAAAGCCTGAGGTTGATGAAATAGAGGAGATAGCAGAACCGACAAACTACAAAGACGTGTTTTTGAAAATGCTATCTCACCCAAACGTTGCAAGCAAGGAGTGGGTTATAAGGCAGTACGATCATGAAGTTAGGGCAAACACAGTAGTAAAACCCTTGCAAGGTATGATAAATAGAGAAACACATGGAGATGCAGCAGTAGTTAAGCCAACATCATCTTTCAAAGGATTGGCAATAACGTCTGACGTAAACCCTTGGAAGACAAAAATCGACCCATACTGGGGTACTGCTTCGACATTTGATGAAATGGTTAGAAACTTAGTTGCTGTTAATTCAAAGCCTCACAGCTTCGCAGACTGTCTAAACTTTGGGAATCCAGAAAAACCTGAGAGGATGGGAGAATTTGTTGAAAGTGTTAAAGCTTTGGGCTGGATGGCTTCAGGCTTTGGATTGCCTTGTGTGAGTGGCAACGTTAGCTTTTATAATGAGACACCTTACCAATCAATTCCGCCAACACCAACTTTGCTTGGGGTGGGCATTGTTGAGGACATAAGAAAAGCAATAACCTCCTACTTCAAAACGAAGGGTAACGCAGTTGTATTAATTGGTGAAACGTTGAAAGAATTTGGAGGTAGCGTTTATTCAGCTGTAACAAACCAAAAGAGCTTTTTAGTGCCAAGGACATCTCCTGAAAAACTCAAAAATTATAGTAATGCGATGCTAGAGTCTTTCAAAAACTTCAAGGTTTACGCATGCCACGATATTTCAGATGGTGGATTAGCTATAGCCATTGCCGAGATGTGCTTTGGCAGTAAAGGATTTGAATCTGTAAACAAGCTAGATTTTGTCGAGCTTTTCTCAGAATCTAATACAAGATGGGTTGTCGAGATCAAAGAGTCGGATTTAAAGGATTACATCGATTTCTTTGTTAGCAATGGTTTGAAAGCTAAGCATGTAGGCTTTGTTGCTGATGAAACGATCTCTTTCGGTTCATTCGAAATAGATGTAAATGAAGCTGAAAAGGTGTGGAGAGAAGGATTAACAAGGTTTACGGGGTGGTAGCATGGATGTTGATGAAATAAAAGTAGCTGTACTTAGAATTGAAGGAACTAATTGTGAAGATGAAACCGTCCTAGCATTTAAGAACCTCGGAGTATTTTGCGAAGCTGTGCATTTAAAACAGTTTTATAGTGATATGATAAGGGATGATGAACAGAGAAATATAACAGATTACCATTGTTTAGTATTTCCTGGAGGTTTTTCCGCTGGCGATTATGTTAGGGCTGGAGCTATCTTTTCAGCAAGAACAAAGTCTGTATTGCAAAAAGACATTGAGAATTTCATAAAAACGGGTTATCCTGTTTTGGGAATTTGTAATGGATTCCAGGTTTTGGTTGAACTTGGAGCTTTGCCCGGATTTGATGAAGACAAGCCCATAGCAGAAAAACCTGAGATGGCTTTGGGTGTTAATGAGTCAAACAGATTTGAATGCAGGCCTAGCTTTTTAAAACATGAAAATAGGGGAAAATGTGTTTTTACAAGAAAGTTGAAGAAAGACGTTGTCATGTTCCCCGTCGCTCATGCTGAGGGCAGAGTAATATTTCCAATGGGCAAGGAAGATGAGTTCGTTGAAAAATTGAAAGAAAACGATCAGATCGTGTTCAGGTATGTTAACGACAAAGGAGATTATGCAGGCTATCCTTGGAATCCAAATGGTAGCTATTACAACATCGCAGGAATCTGCAATGTTAAGGGGAACGTCTTTGGCTTGATGCCACATCCTGAAAGAGTGTTTTGGAGCTACCAACACCCTGATGAAAGAAGTGATGAATACGGGGATGGCAAAGCCGTTTTCGAGAGTGTGATAGAGTATTTAAAAAGATTTTAATTTTTATTCAACTTTTCAATTTTAAACTCGCATTCTTCATCTCCGGTTCCCCAACATCTTATTTCCCTAACTAAATGCTTTTCCCCAGTCTTTTTTAATAGAATTCCCTCAAGTATACCTTCATCTGTCTTACAATAAGTGTCGTTTATTGGCGGCAAATTTGAACACATGTAGCAATCTTCAACAACAAACGACTTTGGTGTTACTTCAATAACGTTACCAAGCCTTAACTTTTCCCATAAATCGGCAACACTTTCATGCACTCTTTCATCTTCAACGTTGTTCGCCAACAAATAGTAGCCGACGTCAAGTCCCACTTTTCGAAGGAAAATTCCATTCTCTAAATTTAGCAATGCAAAAGACCTTAGCAATGCCCTCAAAAATTCACGATCAGATAACTTAACATCTTTAAAAATATCGGGAAATAGATGATTTGGCATATTTAAAGTTGAAACATAATATTTCTTAATAAAATTTTTTTCAAGCTCAATTCTTTCAACCTTTACAAGTCTTAAGTCTAATAATATTTTAAGATGGTGAGATACAGTAGATTTCGATAAATTAAGCTTTCTTGCTATTTCAGTTGTTGTCATAGGCTTAGTAAGTATCTCAAGTATCTTTAATCTCGTATTGTCCAACTTTCTTAGCATGTTAAACTTTAAATTTAATAGATATAAAATCTTATCTGTTCTATATACATCAAACCGTAAGATTTATATAAAACAAAGATGAAAAGCTACCATGGTGGAATATGGGGACAACAAGAACGTTATTGGCATAACAAAGGGGACTGAGCTCGAAGAAGCTGTAGAAAACGAATTCAGGGGAGAAACAATGGAAGTAGGGCTTTATTTGGCTATGGCAAGACAGGCTGAGAGAGAAGGTTATCCAGAGATAGCTGTTGTGTTAAGAAACATTGCAATGGATGAAGCCTATCACGCTTCAAGATTTGCTGAACTAAATGGAATGATAAAGAATACATTGAAGGAGAGCATAGAGTACATGCTTGAAGGAGAGAGAAAGGCAAATGTGCATAAAAGGAAAATAGCTGTTAAAGCCAAAGAAATTGGAATTGATGAAGCTCATGACATCTGGGATGAGACATCAAGAGATGAATATAGACACGCAGAGGCTTTAAAAGGCATACTAGAAAGATATTTCAAATAAATTTTAAATTTTTTTATTTTGGTGATAATATGATAGAGCAGTGGCTTAGCTACCCAGCAAGCCACGACAGGATTTTATCGATGATAGGCATTGAGATACACTGGATTATTTTGCAATACATACTAGGTAATGGTGAACCTCGGAATAGCATTCTCAACAGTAATAC
>JAGGXN010000188.1 GCA_021163065.1 Archaeoglobaceae archaeon
AATCGGTTTAATGGATAAAATAATTTACAACTCGATAAACACGATGAATACGGCTGAAGAGATTAAAACGATGAGGGAATGTAAGGTAAAGAATGCAGTGATATTTTGCTACGATCCGGCATACACAACTCCTCCAAAGAGATTGATTTTGCTTAGTGAAAGGGAGTTGTTAAAAAGGGCTAAAGATATTGGAATTAAAAACATAATGATCGACGTTGTTCCAACTGACATAAAAAGCTTAGGGGAGGTTATTGAAGCTTTGTTGTTGATAAAATCAAGTTACAACTATCCGGCTGGTTGCGGACCAGCAAACGTTTCATACTACTTATCAGACTTTTTGAAAGAAGAAATAGATACGGCAATAATTGTTTCAAGTGTAGATGCTGCTGCGCATTTATTCAGTGATTTCCTATTTTACGGTCCAATTGAAAGGGCAAATATTGCATTTGGAAGTGCTTATATAATTGAAGAAGTCAAGAGCGGATTGAGTAACGAAATACACAAGCTATTCGCAAAAGTTTGAGGTGAAAGAATGGTAACGAATGTGATAGAAGATTCGTTAACAGCTCAAAAGGAAATTATTGAAGCTATAGATAAGTATAGATTTTCAGATTTTAGAATTGAGCATGCTAAAGGTTTTGTTAAAGCTGTTGATAAAATGGAAATCAAAGATGGGAGTGATGTAGCATTTCAGCTTTATAAGCAGTCTGTTTTGAACCATTATAAAATACTTCTGAGTTTAACGGAAACGGTAACTCCGATGGAATCAGCATTTTTAGAGTGGATGCAAACGCCTTCCACGCTTGAAATTCTATATAAATTGGACCCTAATTTTAAAGAAGCTGTTCAAGAATTTGTTAAAGTCATGGAGGAATGTGATGATGTGCTTTCAACTGAGGCAATGAGAATTGTAAATGGATTCTATGGCGTTACATCTGCAAAGGACTTTGCTGCAATTCCAGGATCAACTTACAGCGTTGTAGCAGAAATTGCTGACAGAGCGAGCATCGATGAAGATTACAAGCTTACCATATTATCAGCAAATTCATGGGGATTGACGTCGTACATATTTGGAAATGAATTCTTGAAAGTCTTTAAAGAAAAGAGGGATTTTAAAGTTGCTTTAGAAAAGGAAAAGGATTTGATGAAGAGAATGCTTCTAAATCCAGTAAAAACTCAGGTTGAAATAATGAAAAGCTTTAATTTTAAATCATTTAAGCCAGAAGACTACTTCTCAAAATACATGGATGCTTTTAAGCCATTTGTTGAAAAAGCCATTGACGATGTTCATTTGGCAAACATAGTTATGCTACCCACACACGTTGGCGATGTTGGACATCACATAGGCTGGCAGTACTATTATATCTGCCGAGATGAGATGAACATGGAAATTTTGAGAGTACATTTAAAATTATTACAAGTAAATTTAGTAAAGGCTTACGAAACTGGAAAAATAAAAAATGTCTTTGATGTTTTGTCTATAGCAACCGGAATTTCATCGGCTTATTTATTCAAGCTATTAGAGGATGAGGGCTTTACGGTGAATATGCTTATAAGATTATTTACGGAGAGATTTTACAACTACATTCAGAGAAGGCAGTTTGACAGAAACGTTGTAAATGAGTTACACGTGAATGACTTCTTAGATTTTATATACAGGGGAGAAAAAATGATTAAAAAATTGGATTTTGTTAATTGGAGTGTATTGCAAGAATCTAAAATACTAAACTCACCAGAACTTTACGCATTTCCGTTTTGCGCTATAACAACAAAATTTGCTGCTTTGATGAAATTTGTGGACATGCCATGTTTGTCAGCTCCCGAGCCTGTAAGTATAATTTCGATGGTTAATGCCATAGCGTTGAAGCCTGAAACTCCTTTAATTTCAGAATTCTGCAAGAATTGTGCAACGGCATCTATACAACCAAATAAGTGCTTGCATTGTAGGCTTAAATGACTTCAACCAAAACATATTTATTTGATTTCGAGTCAAATTATTTTTATGATGGAAACGACTGTTTGGGTTGTAAGTCTTGAAATTTTAAGGAAGGTTGCACCGAAAGAGCTTGAGGAATTTGAAAACTCTAAGTGATAGCATGAATGATGCAGTAGAAATCGTAGATGAAGTTGTATGTTTATACAATGAAAATTTAAACAGCGTTAAGGAGACCGTTCCAGAATTTGCGATTGAAATTGAGTGTTTAATTTCTGAATTCATCTTTAAGTATGTGTTTTTAGGCAGTAAATTGCAGAAACACGATTACTTAAGAATGAAAGCTTTGAAACTACTTTTAAAACTGTTTACAGGTAAGAAAAAAATATACAGAAAAATTATTAAAATTGGTATTTGATTTAAAGCAACAAAATTTAATGTTTACCCAATATTTTTTTTATGGTTGGAAATACGTTTGGCTATGTTTTTAGGTTAACAAGTTATGGCGAAAGCCATGGTAAAGCAGTTGGTTGCATCATAGATGGCTGCCCCGCAAATTTGGAGTTGAGTGAAGAAGACATACAAAAAGAGTTGGACAGAAGAAAGCCTGGAGGAAAATTAGCCTCAAAGAGAAAAGAAGAAGACAAGGTCACGATATTATCAGGGATTTTTGCTGGTAAAACCTTAGGCACGCCGATTTCGATTATTGTTGAAAATAGGGATATCGATTCTAAGCCTTATGAAGCAATTAAGCACGTTTTCCGTCCAGGGCATGCAGATTATACTTATTACGCTAAATATGGTATAAGAGATTGGAGAGGCGGTGGTAGAGCTTCGGCAAGAGAGACTGTTGCGAGGGTTGCTGCTGGAGCTATAGCTAAGAAAATCCTCGATAAATTTGGCATTAAAGTTGTTGGTTATACAAAGGAGATTGGCGAGATATCTTGCAACATTTCAGGATTTAGCATTGATGAAATTCATGAAAAAGCGGAAAAAAGCGTAGTTAGATGTCCAGATGAGGAAAAATCGAAACTAATGGAGGAGCTAATAGCTAAGGCTATTAAGGAGAAAGATAGTGTTGGAGGTATTGTTGAAGTTATCGCAAAAAACGTACCTGCTGGTATAGGCGAGCCAGTTTTTTTAAAGCTTGACGCTTATCTGGCATTTGCTGTAATGAGCATTCCGGCAGTTAAAGGTATTGAAATTGGTGCCGGATTTAAAGTTGCAAAGATGAGAGGTAGTGAAAACAACGATCCAATCATTGTTAGAGATGGAAAAGTAGCATTTGAAGCTAACAACGCTGGTGGAATTTTGGGTGGGATATCTAATGGAGATGAGATCATTATTAGGGCAGCAATAAAGCCAACCCCATCAATATCTAAGCCGCAAAGAACCGTTAATGTTAACTTGAAAGAAGAAGTTGTAGAGATAAAAGGCAGACATGATCCGTGTATTGTGCCTAGAGCAGTTCCAGTTGTCGAAGCCATGGTTTCTTTAGTTATTGTAGATT
>JAGGXN010000108.1 GCA_021163065.1 Archaeoglobaceae archaeon
AATATCCGGATCCTCCGCCAGCAGACTTCACACCATACATTGCAACAATTGAGAAGGCTGTGAATGATTTGCTTAAGAAATACAAGAATGATGAAATTGCAGTAGTTGCATTCAGCTATGAAGAAGTATTTACAATGCTGTCTCAAGTTAAAGATGATTCACCATTGCTTGGAGTTTGGTGGGTTGGATGCGATGGATGCGCAAAGAGCAGAAAGATTACAGAGTTGTGTGATAAAGTAAACAAGGTTGTCATTCCAAGTACGCTGTTTGAGTCAAAAGGCAAGGCTTTCGAGAAGTTGAATAAGACGTATTATGCTAAATACAAGAGAGCACCCTATCAATATGCATTAGATGCTTATGACGCTGCATGGGTTTTGGCTTTAACCTTTGCGCAAGTTTACGATGAACTTGGCAAGTATGACCCAGACGTGATGGCTGAGAAGATTCCAGAAGTTACAGTAAAGTATAGTGAGGGAGAATACGGTGTAACTCCAGTTAGCGGATACATAAAGCTTGACGAATACAACGATAGGGCTTCAGGAGATTATGCAATTTGGGCTGTTGAAAATTGCAACTGGATACAAGCTGGACTTTGGAAGTCTGTTGAAAATAAAGTTGTTTGGATGAAAGAGCTTCCAAAGCCAAAGATGGAAGCTAAACCAACTCCAGCTCCAACGAAGACACCTGAGAAGAAACCTGAGAAAGCACCGGGCTTTGAAGCAATCTTTGCAATTGCTGGATTGGTAGCAGTAGCTTATCTACTTAGAAGGAGAGCATGAAGGAAATATTAAAAACAAAAAATCTTTCTAAATTTTTTTATGGGCTGAAAGCCCTTGACAGAGTGAACATCAATGTTGAGAAGGATAAACTTACGTTAATAATAGGGCCAAACGGTAGTGGTAAAACTACATTAATTAACGTTATTTCCGGATTTTATAAGGCTGATGAGGGGCAAATTTTGTTTAATGGAATGGATATAACTAACAAACCCCCCCATGAAATTAATTGGCATGGCATTGTTAGAACTTTTCAAGTTCCACAGCCATTAAAGAAGCTTACAGTTTTGGAAAATTTGTTAATTGCTGAACAAAACCCTGGAGAAAGAATTTTGAACAGTTTATTGAAAAAATGGGTTAAAAAAGAAGAAGAAATAGTTGAAAAAGCATACAATTATTTAGAATTTCTGGGGTTGGATCATTTGTGGGATTCTGAGGCTTATAAGCTTAGTGGGGGGCAATTGAAACTTCTAGAAATTGGAAGGGCTTTAATGGCAAATGCGAAGCTTATCGTTATGGATGAGCCTATAGCGGGCGTAAATCCAGTTTTGGCAAATAACATTTTGGATAGGATAACCGAGTTGAAAAAACAGGGGATAACTTTTTTAATTGTTGAACATCGTTTGGACATAATACTTAAATACGTCGACCATGTATATGTAATGGCAAATGGAAAGGTTATTGCCGAAGGTGGTGCGGAGGAGATACTTAATAATAAAGAAGTAATCGAGGTGTATTTAGGTGCTACAGACGAAGCGGTTAAATGCGGGGTATAAGGAATTGCACATCCTATTTGATGTAGATGCTACTATCAACAGCAAAGGCATTACTGCTGTTGTAGGGCCAAATGGAAGTGGAAAGTCAACTTTCCTAAAGGCAATATTTGGTCTAGCAACTGTACACTCAGGAAAAGTTGAATATAATGGAGAAGATATAACAAAAGTTCCTCCGCATAATAGAACGAAAATGGGAATAGCTTACCTACCTCAAGTCGATAATGTGTTTTCAAATCTCACTGTTGAGGAAAATCTAAAAATTGCCGGATATACGCTTGAAAAAACTGAGTTGAAAGATAGGATTGACTTGGCTTTAGATGTGTTTCCAGAACTGCAAAACTTTATGAAGAGAAAAGCTGGAACGCTAAGTGGTGGAGAAAGGCAGTTCTTGGCAATAGCAACCGCATTAGTCAGAAAATCGGAGTTTTTGATGCTTGATGAACCGACAGCTCAACTTAGTCCGAAGTTCGCTGAGCACGTGTTTGACAAAATAGTTGAGCTGAGGGATAAGCTTAAGTTAACGATACTGCTTGTCGAGCAAAACGTTCAAAGGGCTTTGGAGATTAGCGACAATGCATACTTGCTAGTCAGCGGTAGAGTGGCTTTTGATGGAAAAGCAAATGAGCTTTTAGAGCACGAAAAATTCGAAAAACTCTGTATGGGGATACAAGACTAATCCCATTTGGACAGGCTGTCTTTAACTGCTTCATTAACGCAAATCCATATTTTTCTGCCTAGTTTACTAGCAGGCCCAGCATATTCATAATAGTTGCCATCTGTTGTTGCAACTATTATTGCATCGGTATTAGTTCCTGTAAAGTTGTGTCCCAATTCTATCAACGCCTTTGTTTTTGCTTCTGTAGCAGTTATTACTGCGTTAATCATTCCACCATCGGAAACTTTGGCATCGATGATTATTATTATGTTTATCGTTCCTATCTTAATTTTCTCATTCGGGTTTTTTACTCCAGCAGTAACAAATGTAGAAACGCAGTCGTATTTTTTAAAAGACAACTTCTCCATCGGAACTGATGTTAGCAATCCAAAGTAGTTTTTTAGCCTGTATCTTTCAGCAACCTTTTTGTAGTATTCTATCGGATTTTTTAAGTCAAAATTTTTTACCGTATGGTTGAAGAGGAAGTTTACTCTTTTCCACCCGCCCAGCAAGCCAGAGCTAATTGCATTGAAGTCTCCTTTAATGATAAGCGTATCATCATCCAAATATTTTTTCCAACTCATCTAAGACCTCCTCTTCATTCTTAAACACCCTACTTTTTTCCAAAATTAGCCTATAAAGCTCATCAGCTTCCTTTCCAACAAAATTCCTTTCTTTGAAAGGTGTTTTGTTGATAACAAACATCTTTTTTTCCTCAGCAGCTTTTAATGCAGCCTTTAAATTTAGAATATTCCCTATCCCAACGCTTAGATTAGTTAAAATTACTGCATCACTTTTTTCTATCCATTTTATGTTTTTTTCATACGCTTCATTACTTATGGGAGAAAATGGAGCTTCATCGATCAATATACCTTCTACATCCATCACAGCTTGCCAGTCGGAATCTAAGACATTTAGAACTCCTGCAGAAATTCTATAACCTTTTTCACTCAGCTTGTAGATAATTTCTGTCCCACTACCTCCTCCACATATTACGTGTATCAATCTGTTTTTGTTATTCCTTGTCTTCATCTTTGGAACAACGTAAATTTTGCCTCCAAATTTCTTTACATCAACGTCCGCATTGAAAACTTCCTTTATTGTTGAACGAGATATAACTTCTTCAGGTTTTCCAGCACGAACGATCTTCCCATCTTTTACCATTAAAATTCTGTTGCAAAAGGATGTTGCAAGGTTTATGTCATGAATCGCTATTATAGCTGCTAAACCTTCATTGACTTTTTTACTAACTAACTCCATTACCTCTATCTGGCTTGAGATATCCAAATGAGCAGTGGGTTCATCTAAAAGCAAGATTTCTGGTTGCTGAGCAAAAACTCTCGCAATCATTACCTTCTGCCTTTCACCTCCACTCAACTCGGAAAATTTTCTATTTTTAAAGCCATTCATTCCAACTGATTTTAAAGCATTTAACGCAATTTCCAAATCTTTCTTTGAGGGTTGTTTAAATCCATTTAAATGTGGAGTTCTGCCCAACATTACGATATCTATAACTCTAAGATTCGTTTCTGGATTTTCTTGTGGTAAGTAACCGATCCTCTTTGCTATTTGCCTAAAATCAAATTTTTCAATGTTTTTAAAATCTAAATATACAGCACCAACGTATGGTTTTATTATTCCAAAAATTGTTCTGAGAATTGTTGACTTTCCACTTCCATTTGGCCCAAGTAAAGCTACGATCTCATTTTTTTCAATTTTAAATGTTATGTCCTTTAAAGCTTCAATGCTGCCAAGTTTAACTCTAACATTTTTCACTTCCAAAATCATTGAACTTTCGCCCTCCTGAGTAAATATATGAAAAATGGAGCTCCAAGTAATGCAGTTATTATTCCAACAGGAATCTCACCATCGGTAATAGTTCTAGATATTAAATCAACAATTGGCATAAAGGCTGCCCCAAACAGTATCGTTGCTGGAATCAACTTCTTGTGGTTTTCACCAACAATCAATCGCATGGCATGTGGTATTATTATGCCTACAAAACCAATTATCCCGCTTACAGCGACAGATGAGGATGTTAAAAGCGTTGCGACTCCTATAATTCTTCTTTTAAAAGATTCTACATCTATTCCAACGCTTAAAGCGTGTTCCTCACCCATTAATATTGCATTTAGGTTCCAAGCATTTAAGAAAACGTAAGCTATTGAAAATGTAATTGGAAACGTGATAAACCAAACTTTTTCCCATCTTGCAGCCCAGAAACCGCCCATTATCCAAAAAACAATCTGATGCATTTCCTTTCCCGATAAATAAATAAGTAGAGACGTTAATCCAGACAGAAAGGATGCCATTGCAACTCCGGCAAGCAGTAAAGTGTAAATAGGCACTCCAATTTTTGTTTCACCAAGTTTGTAAACAACGAATGCTGTTATAAGAGAAAAGATAAAGGCTGAAAGCATGATGTTAAACGTTGTGGCAATTCCAAGAAAGATAACAACAGCTGCACCAACACTGGCTCCGCTTGATATTCCAAGAATGTAAGGATCAGCCAGTGGATTTCTGAACAAAGCTTGCATTGAACATCCAGCAGTAGCTAAGGCTACACCAACGAGCATGGATGTTATTATTCTTGGCATTCTATAATCAATGATTATGTATTTTACATTGCTATCGGCTTTACCGTTTAACAGCATGATGACGTCTTCAAATCCCACGCTTGACGGTCCTAAACTTAGACATACTACAAAGATTATGGCAATTAAGATTGTTAGCAGTGCAATCAGCTTCATGCTATCATCAAGTGAGTTTTACGAAAGATTAAAAGAATTGAAATTATACTTTTCGATTGAGTATTTTTACAGGGACACCTGCGGCGAAGGCATTATCTGGAATATCTTTGTTAACTAAACTTTGAGCAGAGATAACAGCGTTATCACCAATCCTTACGCCAGGAAGTATCGTACAATTTGCGCCAATCATCACGTTTTTGCCAATCTTTACTTCTCCAACTCTCAATTCATTCATTAAAAATTCGTGTGTTAGTATCGTTGTTCTATACCCGATTATTGTATTATCTCCAATTTCTATTAATTCTGGAAAAAAAACATCGATTGTTGATTCTAAACCAAAAGAAACGTTATTCCCAATTTTTGCACCTATCCTTCTTAGAAGCCATCTTTTTAAGGATAGTGAAGGTAAAATTCTGCAAAGAACAATTGCCAAATAGTTAAAGCAAATTCTAATTGGATTTTTAATCTTATTCCAGTAAAGCATCGAATTTTTGTCCTTTGTCTTAATTAGCGTTCTCGTTCTCCTCATAGGATCTGTAGTATAACTTCCCTCGTTCTATCTCTCGTGTCAAAGTTAATGATCACGATTTGCTGCCAAGTGCCAAGCAATAGTTTTTTGTTTTGAAACGGCACAACGATGCTTGGGCCAACAATTGAAGCCTTGACGTGACTTGAACCATTATCATCATTCCAAGTTTTATGATGCTCATAATCTTCCCCATAAGGGGCTATTTTATCCATTATCCTTGGAAAATCTTTTTTTAGTCCTGGTTCATATTCTATCGTCGTAACAGCCCCAGTAGATCCCTTAGAGAAGATTAAGACTGCCCCATTCTCTTTATCGCATTCTTCAACAAATTCTCTAACGTACTGTGTTAGGTCTTTCATGTCTCCATGGGCTTTCATCACTATCTTCAAAATTTTTATGTGGCTCATAGATCAAAATTTTCAAATAACTTAAAAATCTTGTCTATTCAACCAAATGTAAAACCTCTCGCCTTTATAATTGATAAGCTTTCCATCGTTTGAAAACTCATTTCCAAAAGGTCTTATTAGGCAATCTGCATTAACTGCTTTTGAAATGTTTACTATGTAGCTGTAAAGCTCCAATGGAGGGCGTAAAGAATAAATCAACTCAGAGTTTTTGTAAATAGACAAGTTTGGTTCCATAATGTCATCCACGTAAAATTTAATATCTGGAGTTTTTCTTGGCTTTAGATCTACGCAAATAATATCTAGCTTCTTTGACAGCTTTTCGGCAACTTTAAAGTAGTTTCCAACACAAACTTCAACAACCTTGTTTTTGTAGTTCTTTAATATGTATTCTGCAATGGCCTCCACATTTTTTAAATATTTTTGGGGCTAATATCTTTTGTGATATCAGTAGTGATAAGAGAATATTGCGTTCGGGATTTCAGGGATGTTTTGGAGATAGATGCTGAAGCATTCAATTCAAGAAATCCTGCGTATGATGTTTATATTTATTTGGCTTATAGCTCAAACTTTTTGGTTGCAGATATAGGTGGTAAAGCCGTGGGATATATCGTAACGATGGATATGGGCGTTGATAGCAAGATAATGTCATTCGCCGTCAAAAAGGAATTTAGAGGCAAGGGTATTGGAAGCATGCTTTTAAAGGAGGTAATAAAAAGGTGCAAAAATAAAGGAAAGCATCGAATACTTTTGGAGGTTAGAGTTTCAAATGTTGTGGCTCAAAAGTTGTATAAAAAAAATGGATTTAAAACGATTGAGATCTTACCGAAATACTACAACGATGGGGAAGACGCTTATTTAATGGAATTACGACTGGTCGACAACTTCTAACAATTCTCTTATTTTTGGATTCTTCAGCACCTCATCGGGTGGTGTTTCTTTAAAAACTTCGGTTATGCCTTTACACAACATCAAAATTGCTTTTTTGTGGTCAGCTTTGCTTTTGTGGATGTGCACAGGTTGCACATCCAAATTGTCATACAATTTAAAATGCCCGTTGGCAATTCCTGCCTGTTCGAAAAGTCTTTTAATATGAAACAGTGTCAGGTGTAGAAGTACAATCTCCTCTTTATGCATAGATATCACCCACTTTAGCTTGGTTATACCATGATAAACTAATAAAAAAACTTATTGCTTGAACTATCTGTAAACATACAGTGGCATACAAATTTTTTTTGAAAATAAAGCGTATTACAAATGAATAATCGTGATAAATTATTTGAAATTATTTTTATTACATTATCTTTAATGATGATTTTTTATACATAACAAAAAAATGGATGATAGATAGCTATCGTAAAATTATAAAAAATGTATGGTTATCCGCCTGAAATTACGCGTATTATTTTTACGTTACCCTCTTCAATCCTATCATCAATAGGTACTGGCAAGCCATTTTTTACTAACACAACCGTTTCAGGGTTAATGTTAAGCTTTTTTAGCAAATCATAATATCTTTTACCTTCTTCAATCTCTACAATCTCACTCTTTTTTTGAAAACCAACATATTCAATTTTGATCTTCATTCCTCGTCTGTAAGAACTTCTTTTGCTATTTGCTTAATATCACCTTTTCTTAGCTCACTGGCTTTTAGGTTATCAACATTTTTTGCCAAAGCTTTTTCGTCCTTTCCTTCTAATTTCTTTTTGCCCTTTCTTCTGAACAACCTCCACTTAAACCGTCTCATAACACATCCCTATAATTTAATGATTTTAGACAGTAATAATCATTTTGGCTTTAAAACAGAATTTTAGTGCTATTTAAAATAAACTATTAATTATATTGTATCTTTAATCTTTTATGCACCCTTTTTTTCAGATTTTTGGTTAGTTCTGAAAGCTAAAATTAAGCTAGAATTATCCTCTTGTAATTAAATCGTAGTTAACTTTGGCTTTAACAAGCTTAGGAATTTTACCAACAAAGCCAATGTATTCATCTTTGACAACTACTGCTCCTTTAACGTAGTTTTTGGCCATATTCCAGAAACTATTGAGGGTTTTTTCAATTTCTTTCTGCTTAAAATCCTCCTTAATCTCATTTGCCAGTGCAGTCGCGAAGGCATCTGCTATGCAACAATCTTCGCTGAATATAGTTACGGCATCAGCAAATCCGAAGCTTATTGAATGTCCAATTTTTCCACTTGAAGTGCAAACACAAATCCTGCCTCTAATTTTAAATGCCAAATCTGTTGGATATATTCCAATTGTTAATTCTTTATCTGAGTTTATTGCTATATCTCCACCATTGTCTATTACGATAAATTTTGCACCAGCCTTGACAGTTTCTTCGACAGCGTAACCAGCTATGGCTCCAGCAACACTTGCCATAGGACCAACATTGGCTATTTTTGCCGCTCTACACATCTTGTATACTATTCCTTTGGCATTGATGCAATCGTAAGGCTCTAAAGTGGTTAAAAAAAATGGATCTGTAGAAATGTAGTTTTCTATCTCTTTTCTTGCTTTAAGCATGGTATTAGCAGCTACTTTGTAATATTTTTCATCTTCAACTAATATCGTCGCTATCGTTTCTTTATGCTTAAATCTAAACCTCTTCATCAGACTGGCAACGATAAAGCCCTTGTTGGACAGACATTTATGCAAACACCACAGTGAATGCACTTTGAAGTTTCTGCAACCACCTTTTTATCTTTAATTTCAAAAACCTCAACTGGGCAAATACTTATGCACAAACCGCAATGTACGCACTTTTCATCGTCCTTTGCAATAGCTTTGTCGAGCTCTTGGACTTCAACACCATAGCTTTTAAAAATTTTCTCGACTTCCTTAACCTTTTCATCTTCAACTTCTACAATTAATTCTCCCCTTCTCGCTCCTACACTTGCCTTTATTATGTTAATCAGGGTGTTTGTATCAATCGCTGCTTTGGATATTATTGGTTGTTTTACTGCTTTAGAATCAAATTTTAAGAGTAAAAGCATCTTACCACCTCGCAAGGAGTTTGCTTAAGTCCTCACTCGTTACTAATCCTAAAACTCTCCTTTTAGCATCAATAACTGGCAAAGCTGAGATGTTATGCATCTCCATTTTCCTTGCAGCAACCTCTATTGGCTCGTCTGGAAACGTTGTTATCACTTTTCTTGTCATTACATCCTTTGCTTTGCCCAAATTAACGCCTTTAGCTTTTGCAACAGCCTTAGCAACATCCCATGAGGTTACTATTCCTATTAAAACGTTGTTTTCATCTACAACTGCCAAATGGTTTACATTCTTTTGCAATATTATCTTCGAAACCTCATCAATTCCCGTTTCAGGAGATATTGTGATTGCTTTAGTCATAACACTACTGACAACCTTAATCTCTTTCTGTCTCATTGGCTTCAAAACGCTTTTAGTAGGAATCTTATCGACTGGTTGTGTTAACAAAAACTCTCCCTTCTCAATTTGCCTTTTTAATTCCTCCATTATCTCATGAGCCATATAATAACTTGATAAGGGCGAAACTCTGACCTCTTCACCATTAATCTCAACCTTACCGCTTTTTAACTCAGCATAAGTTACTTGCCTTACAACCGGTCTATCTCTTCTTGCTACCCCAAAGTCTATTATCTCAGTCTCAATCCCATCATCCCTAATTGCAGTAAATTTTGCCATCTCTTCATCGAGAATTGGAATTGGTATGCCTATACCAACAAACATCGTAACTCCATAGCCAGGAAAGATTGCTGCTCGCATGTATTTAGCACTCATCTCCTTTAAATTCCCCTTAACCATTAGCGTTCCAAAAGGTGGTAAATGCTGCGTACCTTCTCCAATAACGTAGCCTTTAGCACCACACAAAAAGATTCTCGTTCCTATTCCAATTGTTCTATACTCTGGGTCGTTGTTTAAAGGTGATATTTCTCCAGTTCCCGCAAAAGTTACGTTACCAAAGTTTGGTAAAAGAGTACCCATATAAGTTCTCAACAATCTGTCAGATGAGTTTGTTGCAGCTTTATAGCGCTGATATGCATTTCTTGGATTCAACATAACAGCTTGATTTAGATCTTCTAAGGTTATTTCGGTAATAATTTCCTTGCGTGGATAGCAATCTGTTCCGTGGGCTATAGCCTTTAATTCGACTTCTTTTCCTTTAACGAGATCCTCAATAACGTGGGCACCACCATATTCAAAACCTTTAGTTTCAGAAATTTGAGTCACACCCAAGTATGCATCAACGGCAGCTATGCCGGTGTAGGCTTCAACATCGTTAAGCCACACTTTTTGCATTTTGATTGGAGGATCGGAATGTCCAAAATTCATGAATACTCCTGACGAACACATGGCTCCAAAAGTGCCTGTAGTGACAACATCAACCTCCTCGGCAGCTTTTTTTGTCCCAAGCTCTTCAACAATTTTCTTCATCTCTTCTGCCGTAACAACAACAACATCACCTTCTCTGATTTTTCTGTTTATCTCTTCAATGCTTTTCATGTTTTACAACTTATTTGAAGCTATATAAGTATTTTTAATTTTTGGGTTATCCTATATTACAAATGGTAATTAGAGTCCAATTTTTGGACACCACTTTATAGGGCATTCGTTACAAAGGGGCTTTACAGGTTTGCAAACAGTTTGTCCAAATCCAACAAATGCTGCATTTACTCTGTTCCACAATTTTTTTGGAAATAACTTTTTTAATTCCTCTTCAGTCTCTTCAGGCTTTTCTGTTTTAACTAACCCAAGTCTGTTTGATATTCTATGGACGTGCGTATCTACCGCAATTGCAGGTATTTTTGAAGCAGACAAAACTATGTTAGCGGTCTTTCTTCCAACACCCGGTAGCTTAATTAATTCATCAAACTCTAATGGAACTTTTGAGTTGTATTCTTTTACAAGTTTTTCTGCCAACTTTTTCAAATTTTTTGCTTTAACTCTGTAAAATCCAACACCTTCTATTAGCTTTTCTATTTCTCTAACACTCATTTTTGCAAGCATTTCTGGTGTTTTAGCCTTTGAGAGTAATTTTTTAGCAGCCTTAACTGTTATCTCATCTTTAGTTCTTGAGCTTAGAACTGCAAATATTAAATGCTGGAAAGAGTCATTTAGAAATCCTTTTAAAGTAAAAACAGGTGCATTTCTTCTTTTTGCTTCATTTTCCATTGTTTCAAGTAGCTTTTCAAGGTTTACGTTCATTGTTTTTTATCTTTAGTTGTACAAATAAATTTTTGTGGTTTTTTTGAGCATTATACAAACTTGAAAAAGCTAAAAGATCTCCACTATTGACCATTGGCAAAAATATAATCAAATGAAACAATAGTGCTTGTTTGATATAAAGTGGAGATGCCAAAAATCTAGGTGAGTTTTCTAATTCGGTAGAAGAACTAGAAAGGTTAGTTTATATAATCAATCAGGTAGTGAGTATCAAAATGTTAATGGAATGAGTATGTGGCAAGCGTGCCAATTTAGGTCTATCTTGGCACTTTCAAAGGATTCTAGCGAAGAAATACGAATTTCAGCTTAAGGTTCATTAATGCTAGTAAACTATTTTGAGATCTTATTAGCAATGTATGCCAAATTAGGTTGCTAGCAGTCTCATTGACAGGTATAAAAGCGGTAGAACATATTCTGCCGAAAAAACAACGTTATCAGCAGCCTTTGATGCTAGTGAAAAAGCAAATTTGAAGCTGTTGGCATTAACAACGGTTTCAGTCTTTAGATTCAGAATGGGAAGTTTGATTCTTATTTAAGCGATGATGAATTGATGAGAGCTACACTATTAGCTAGTTTTTCCTGCCTTTAGCTTCAGGTTCTTGTCGCTATTCTATTTTAACGAAGTCTTCTTTCACGCCTTTAGAACATCGTTCAGTCTGCTGGTATTATGCTAATAACACCTTTCCAACAAACCTCAGCATGAACCAATTGGAAAGAGAAAAGCTGTAAATGTAGACGCAATGTAGACATCTTCTTGAAAGTCACGATGGGATTAGAATTACAAAAAAGAAAGCCAGGGCCCGGATTCGAACCGGGGTAAAGCGGATCTGCAGTCCGCCGCATAGCCCCTCTGCCACCCTGGCTTGTTAAAACTTTACCATTAAACTATATGAAATTTATGGTTTGATTTGCATAGAGGTCAATAAAATCAGATATTATTGCACTTGCAGTTTCCCTTTTTCCGGCACCTTTTCCGACCACAACAACATCTCCTGCTAAATCAGTTTTAATTTGTAAGGCGTTTAAAGTTCCTTGCAATACTAATGGATGGTTTAATGGTATCAGCCTTGGAGAAACTTTTAATTCATTCCCAGCTTCAGCAATCAACCTTATCGTATAGCCTTTCTCCATTGCAACATCAAAAGCTTCAGGTGTTATTTCCCTTATGCCAGTAATCTTTACATCTTTTAGTTTAGCATCTATGCCCAGTAGAGCATTTGCAACAATTACGAGTTTTGAGGCAGCATCAATTCCGTCAACATCGTAACTTGGATCAGCTTCGGCAATTTTCAACTCCTGTGCTTCAGCCAATATTTGCTTAAATGGCATTTTTTCTTTCTCCATTCTTGAAAGGATGTAGTTGCAAGTACCATTTAAAATGCCCTTGATGCTTAGTATTTTATTGCCTGCCAAGCATCTCCTTACAAATTTAATAACCGGCATCGCACCTCCAACAGTTGCCTCAAAAAGAAGATTACAATTATTCTTTTTGGAAATTTTCATCAACTCTTTATATGATACAACCAACGGACCTTTGTTGGACGTTATAACGTCCTTACCTCTCTTCAACGCCTCTTTTATGTGGGTTAACCCTGGCTCACCATCTTCAATGTTTGTTGTTGTTGTTTCAATTAGCAAATCAAAATCCAAGTTTTTAACAATTTCTAAAGCCGTAAGCCCATCAGGCAGCCTTTTTTTATCTCTTTTAACCTTCAAAGCATGATTTAAATCAAAATCTCCTGTTATTGAACCCTTTGAATCTGCTACGGCAACCACTTTGTAATCCCCAACAACCTTAGTCAAATATTCTTTCTTTTCAATCAAAACTTCTGCAACTCCTTGTCCAACAGTTCCAAATCCAATTATTGCAATTTTTATCATAAAAACTCCTCATTTATAGGTTCAACAACTAAGATTCCTTTCTCCTTGCAGATGTTTATTAGTAATTCAATCGCCTCTTTTAGCTTCTCTTTCCCAGTTGCTGAGATCGTTATCAATGCCGTTGAAGGGCCATTTAATTGTGGCATGTTTATGTGCAAATCAACAACCTCGGCAAATCCAGTGGAGTCTATTCTGTTTATCGTGTCACTTATGTCAGTGTGAACTATATGACCGATTAAAAGCAAAGATGATGTTGTAACCAATCTAACTTGGTTGTATTCCCTAACAGTTATTCCATTTTCTTTCAAAGCGTCTATCAATCTTTGTATCTTAGATTCTTCAATCTCCAATGAAATCTCTACTGGTATCTTTTTCAAAGGTGTAATTTTCTCTCTCTTGTGAACTATACCAATAACGTTTCCTCCCAGTTTTGAAATTGGTTCCAAGGTTTTAATAAGCTGACCAGGTTTGTCTTTGAGTTCAACAATTAACGTTAGCATCATATGCTATTCGTAAATTGGTACGCCTTCAGATTGTGTGACTTTTTTAAATTCTTGAATCAACATTTTTGTAATTCTTCCGGGCTTCCCATCTCCAACAATTCTGCCATCAATTTTTACAATGGGTGCTATTTCTGCAGCTGTACCAGTTACAAACAATTCATCAGCCGTATATAGATCGTACAATCCGATGTTTGTCTCTTCAAATGGGATTTTCAATTTTTTGATTATTTCTACAACAACTGCCCTCGTAATACCTCTAAGGTTGTTTATAACAGGTGGTGTTGATATTGCGCCATTCTTTACAACAAAGATGTTGTCACCACTGCCTTCAGAAACGTATCCATTGTGATCCAAGAATATTGCTTCATCTCCTCCCTTAGCATTGGCTTCAATCTTTGCAAGAATATTATTTAAGTAATTTAAGGATTTTATGTTTGGCGGCAAAGCATCGATGGCATTTCTTCTGGTTGTAACAGTTACAGCCACTAATCCTTTTTCATACAAATCTCCATATAACTTCCCCCATTCTCTCGTAATCACTATTATCGTTGGCTTTTCACATTTCCTTGGATCCAATCCAAGATCGCCAACACCCCTTGTAACTATTGGCCTTATATATGCATCCCTTAACTTGTTTACTCTAAGAGTTTCTAAAATTATATCTGCGAACTCATCCTTACTTACTGGAATTTTCAAGTCTATAGCTTTGGCAGAATCGTACAGTCTGTCTAAATGCTCTTTTAATTTGAAAACTCTACCATTGTATGCTCTAATTCCCTCAAAAACTCCATCTCCATAGAGAAATCCATGATCAAAAACGCTTATTCTTGCTTCACTTTCTGGAACAAATTTACCATCGATATAAACAAGCAGCTCATCACTCAACATTGGGGTAGTTTCTCAACAAACACATTATAAATTTTCTGTTTGTTTTTCACTTTTGCTTTTCATTTACAAATCTTCTAAAGTGCTTAGGCACGAACTCTATTGCATCTATACCCGATGCTTTGCTAAACGAATGTCATAGTTTTTGCATTTTACACATTCATCGATACCACAAACTCCAAGTTGAGGGCAAAAAGATGGGTATGCTAAGTTTAAAACAAATCTTTTCCAACTTCTCCGCTAAAAAATATGGAGATATCCATTTAGCTATGCAAAAGCTACTCTTTAAAGACTTCACCAAATTCAAAGATGTCTTTCTCGCTATTCAAAAGCTCTTTTAAAATTCCTACAAGCTCATCAATCTTTACTCTGACTTGTTTTGTTGTATCTCTATCTCTAATAGTAACTGTGTTGTCTTCCAACGTTTGGTGATCAATCGTTATACAAAACGGCGTTCCAATCTCGTCGTACCTTCTATACCTCCTCCCTATGCTCCCAGAATCGTCGTATTCTGTGAAAATTCCATTAGCTTTTAACATCTCCGAAATTCTTTTTGCTACGTTTACAAACTCATCTTTTGAAAGTAAAGGCAATACAGCTACTTGAACTGGGGACATCCATCTCTTAAGTCTTAAAACCCTCCTTTCTTCTCCATCTACAATGTCTTTGTCAAACGCATGTTCTAAGACTGAATACGTAATCCTATCTAAGCCAAATGATGGCTCTATTACGTGTGGTATGATTCTTTCGCCATGAACTTCCTCCTCAACCTCTTTGATCTCAAAGTATTCTGTTGTCAAAACAATCTTTTCCCCATCAACTTCAAGCTCAATTTTTTCATTCGGCTCAGCCTTTTCCAATAACTCAACAATCTTTTTAGCTTTTTCTTTAAAAGTTGGACCAATTTTGTCCATCTTTGGAACAACTTTTTTCTTCTTAACCTTAATTGGTTCTTTGAATGGAATAAAGATGCTCAAATCTTCCCCACTGTATTGTGTGTGTTTACTCAAATCGTAATCGCTTCTATCAGCAATCCCAACAATTTCAACCCAGCCGTAAGATGTTAAAGCCTCGGCATCCCAGCAGTCGACAGCATAATGCGCTCTTTCATCATCTTTGTGCTGCCTGAACCTCAACTTTTCATCCTTCAATCCAGCTTTAAGCAGAAATTCTCTCGTTTTAGCTATGAAGTAAGCTAAAAGCTCGTGAGCTATTATTCCTTTTTCAACAGCTTCGCTTAATGTTATATAATGCTCATTATCAAATTTATCAACCAACTTTATCTTTTGCTCTTTGTAACGCTCGAATTGCGGGTGAGTTTTATTCCTTGGATCAACAAAATACTCTAATTCAGCCTGATTAAATTCTCTCAATCTTATTACACCTTGTCTTGGGCTTATTTCATTTCTGTAAGCCCTACCAATTTGGGTAACACCAAATGGAAGCTTTTCCCTAAAATAATCAGCCAATCGTTTAAAATCGATAAAAATACCTTGAGCAGTTTCAGGTCTTAAGTAACCTTTTTTCCCCTTTCCTGGGCCTATCGTTGTTGAAAACATCAAATTGATGTTTTCTGGATGCTTGAATTTGCCGCCGCACTCACACCTCAAATCATAGGTTTCCATAACTTCTTTGACAGACTCAATCGTTTCTTCAGCTTCAATTCCCAGTTTTTCTTTAATATAATGGTCTGCCCTAAAAATTTTACCACATTCTTCACATTCAATTGCTACATCGGTAAATGATGATGCGTGGCCTGAGGCGATAAAAACTTCCTCAATACCAATTGTTGGTGTATCAATTTCAACTGCTCTTTCATTTATAACAAAAAACTCTCGCCAAAGGTTTTCTAATTTCCTTCTTACTCCATTTCCAAGAGGACCGTAATCAATGAAACCAGCCATTCCACCGTATATCTCAAAAGATTGCCAGAGAAAACCCCTTCTTACAAGCATTTCCATGAGTTCACTCATGGCATCACTTTTTCATCATATTTTTAAAATCTTTTCTATAAGTCATAAATGGCATAAGTTTAAAGTATTTTTAAATTTTAAAAATAAATTAAAATTTTACTCTTTACCAAGCTAAGATATCATGAGCAAAAAAATAATTAAATAAAACTACTTATAAAATTTAATAAAATTTAATGATAATGAAGTTTGACCCAACACTTTGCGTAACTGAAATAAGAACTAATAGACAGAATGAGGGAGGAACAGGATTTTTTTATAAAAAAGATGATGAACTCTATTTGATCACTAATCGCCATGTTATCGTAGATGAAAAAGAGAATTACAAGCCAAATGAGATCTACTTAAGAGTTTATCGAAATCATCCAATTAGATTATATGATGAAAAAGGAAATCCAATTTGGTTTATACACCCTAAATTTGAGTTTGATGAAAATAAAGAACCAATTCCGGATGTTGTTGCAATACCTTTAAAAACTACCGAAAATTGGAAAAATATTCGATATTTTTCTTCAAATGAACTACCACCCAAGAAAGATTTTGAAAATTTATACATACCTTCTGGTGAAAGTTTAGATGTTGTAGGGTATGATTATTATACACCAGGCGTTAAATTTCATTCAGTATGGTTGAATACCAAGTATGGAGAATCATACCAAAACAAGCCACAGTTCCTTGTGAAAGGTAAATTGTACCCTGGGTGTAGTGGTAGTCCGGTTTTGAGTCTTTCAACACATCTAAAGTATTCAACTAATTTTTTAGAACCTCCCGTTCTTCTTGGAATATACGGTGGACCCTTAAGAATACTGAGTGGTGTATATATTGAAGAATCAGATCTTAATATTGTATGGTATTCTTAGCTAATTGAAGAAATTCTAACATCAAAAAAGAGAGAGTAAAAGAAAAGTTATTTAATAGCCTATTCTCCAAGCCAAGGCATCATCTTCCTTAGCTCTTTTCCAACTTTTTCGATTGGATGTTCTTTTTCCATCCTTAGCAGTTTTGTGTAAACGGGTCTTCCTGCCTTGTTTTCTAAAATCCACTCTCTCGCAAATTCTCCAGTCTGAATTTCTTTAAGTATCTTTCTCATCTCTTCTTTCACAGTTTCATTGTATATTCTTCTCCCTCTTGTCGTACCACCATATTTTGCCGTCTCACTTACCGCTTTCCACATGTTGTAGATTCCACCTTCGTAGATTAAATCGACAATTAGCTTTAATTCGTGTAAAGCCTCGAAGTAAGCCACTTCAGGCTGATAGCCAGCTTCAACAAGAATGTCAAACGTAGATTTAATCATCTCAGCAACTCCACCGCATAAATCGACTTGCTCACCAAAAAGATCAGTCTCGGTCTCTTCTTTAAATGTTGTCTCAATTACTCCAGCTCTCGTTGAGCCGATTCCCTTTGCATATGCCAATGCTATGTTCAATGCATTCCCAGTATAGTTTTGTTCAACAGCCACCAAAGCTGGGACTCCTTTACCTTCTAAGTACATTCTCCTAACCAACGGCCCGGGAGCTTTTGGAGCTATCATTGTAACATCAACAGTCTCTGGAGGGACTATTTGATTGTAATGAATGTTGAAACCGTGGGCAAACATTAACATGCACCCTTCTTTCATGTTGTCCTTGACGTCGTTGTTGTATACATCAGGCTGAACCATATCTGGAATTAGGAAAACAATAACGTCTGCATTCTTGACAGCATCTTTTATCTCCTTAACGTCCATTCCATCCTTTTCTGCAATATTCCAATTTTTACTGGATCTTCTAAGACCAACGATTACATCAACTCCTGAGTCTTTTAGGTTTAAAGCGTGCACCTTACCCTGACTGCCATATCCTAAAACAGCAACTGTTTTATCATCTAACCAACTCAGATCTGCATCCTTGTCATAGTATACCTTAGCCATAAAATCACCTTTCTTAGATAAGCAAACCATTTAATATACATTTCTCTAAATTCAAATTGTGAAAAGCCTGAGGGAGAGAATAATTGATTTGTTGGTTGAAAATGATGGTTTAACTGCTAAAGAAATCTGCAACCTTTTAGATTTGGAACCAAATAGAATAAAGGAAGTTTACTCAAATATAGAAAAAATAGCTAAAATTGTAAAAAAGAAAGGTTTAGAGTTACTAGTGGTGTATCCAAGATGCAAAAATTGTGGATTTGAGTTTAGCAAAATTAAAGCATCGAGATGTCCCAAATGCAAGAGTGAAAGGATTGAAGATGCCAGATTTACGATTAGATAATGTTTAATAGACATTCCAAGCAAGTTATTGCTAAAACTAAGGATCGGATTCCGTAAGCTAAACGATTATCGTAAGTTAGAGTATTATCTGGAATGTCAGCTTTAACAAGCTCATCTGTATGACTTGTTATCAATTCCAATGACTTATTTAGTTTTTCAAGTATTGATCTTATATTATTATCTTCTTTATCTTCCAAACTTGTTGATCTCTTTTTAAGAACACTTAAAGCCTCATTAAGCAACGTTAAAGATTCTTTGCATACTTTAGTTAGCCTCTCCTCCTCAACTTTATTGCATACATCGCTTAATATCGAATTTGCAATGCTAAGCGATTCCATGCAATTTTTTAGTACAATATTTACTTCCTCTTTATCTAATCCTTCGAGTTCCGCTTTAAAGCTGTCTTTCCACGACTTTATCTTATTATCAATGTTTTTGTAGTCTTTAACAACCAGTTCAACAAGTTTTAAATGAGCTTTTTTGTATTTCTCAGCCCTACGCTTTCTGATTTCATCCGTTCTTTTCGCATCTCTCGTCCCTAAATTAATTAACACGTTTTCTTTCTTAAGTTCTTCCTTAATTTTCCAGTATTCTTCTGCAATTTCAATTCTCGATCCAATACCATCTTCATAAGCCCTATCTGAGAAAAAGTAGGATAAATAAAGCTTTGCCAAGGTATTTAAAGCCTCATCTAAGCTATTAACTTCTCTTTCCACCTCCACTCTATCGCAATCTTCCAAATCAATGCATTGGCTATCTTTTCCGCAATTCTTACATCTGTCAACTATCAGTCTAACCACATATTTTGATTTTGAACCAGAGTCATAAATCAATGCCCAGGGGTAGTTGCTAAAAATGAAATCGCTCATTGGATCCACAAAAGCAGTAGCGAAAATTTGAATACCAAATGATCTCTCATTATTTATTTGCTTAGCTATTCTCCTCACAGCCTCAAAAAGAATTTTTGCCTCTGGTTTATTTTCTAAATACATTTTGCATGCTATTGATGCAATCCAATGTAGGTATTCAACAATTTCTTCCATGTTACTGGACCTTCTCCCATTTATACAACTCAACAATCTCAGCCAAAGTTCTCCCTTTCTCCTCTATTTCTCCTCTTATTCTTTCTTCGTGTTTTTTAACCTCTAAAGCTCTCCTTGCAATCTCATAAGCTCTCTGCTTTGGTAAAACCATCACACCATTATCATCTGCTACAATCCAGTCTCCAGGATTTACTTCTATTCCACCACAGTATATCTTTACATTAATCTCTCCAAATCCTTTTGGCTCTCCAGCATTTGGAACTTCTTTTTTGGCAAATATTGGATATCCCAATTCACGAATGTCATCTACATCCCTTACAGCACCATCTATTATTACACCTTCTATGCCTTTGTTTATGCAACTCCTCGTTGCTAACTCTCCCCAAACAGCAGTTGTATCGCCGGAACACTTTATTACAATTACATCACCCTTTTCGGCAACATCTATAGCCTCAACAGTCTTAGCCCAGTCCCCATCCATTGTGCTGACTGTAACAGCCTTACCAACTACTTTTTTACCCCTAACAATCGGATAAATGCCATCCATTGCCTTTGCCCTATGCATTGCATCACTTATATTTGGGGTTGAAACTTTAAGTAAGATCTCCCTTATTTCCTCATCCAAACTCTTTCTCTTTATCTCAACTTTCTCACCCTCATATGCTTTATCTATAGCTTCTCTAATTTTTCTCGCCGATTCAGCAACGTTTCTAGATTTTACGATGTTACTACCAACAATTACTATTTCAGCTCCTAAAGCAACGCATTGGGCAGCCTTTTCAGCATTTAAACCACCAGCTCCAGCAACTGGAATGTTTACTTCGTTAACAACTTCTTTTAGAACTTCTAAAGGATCCATACCCATCATTTGCTGATCAATCCCAACATGAACGTTTATATAATCAACACCCAATTCTTCAAGTTCTTTAGCCCTTTCAACAGGATTTTGAACATTTATTAGATCAACCATAATGCTACTGCCATACTTTCTTGCCGCTCTTATCGATTCAGCAATTGTTGAGTTATCACTTAAAGCTAAAATTATTACAATATCAGCACCGCTCTTTGCTGCCATTTCAACTTCTATAGCACCAGTATCAATTGTTTTCATGTCTGCTAAGATTTTGTGATCTTTGTAAGCTCTTTTAATCGTTCTAACAGCCTCCATCCCTTCACTTTTAATTAGGGGAGTTCCGACTTCAATCCAATCTGCACCTCCTTCTATAGCTTCTCCAGCTATTTCCACAGCCCTTTTTAATTCAAGCAAGTCAAGGGCAACTTGTAATATTGGTTTTCCCATGTTGCTGTTAGATCAGTAAATTAAAAAACCTTTATGCTAACCCAAAAGCCTTATTTAATTCCAAACTCAACTCTTAACTAATGCGAGCTTACAATACGTTAACGAAAAGGGAGGAAGAGCTTAAGCTAAATAAAACTGTAAAAATATACGTTTGTGGAATAACGGCATACGACTACTCTCACATTGGACATGCAAGAAGCTCCGTTTTTTTCGATACTCTTAGAAGATATTTGGAATACAAAGGCTACAATGTTATTTACGTGCAAAATTTTACCGATGTCGATGATAAAATAATCAGAAGGGCTGTTAGCGAGAACAAAACTCAAAAAGAGATAGCTGAGATGTACATTCAAGAGTATTTTAAAGATATGGAATCTTTAAATGTTAAAAAAGCAGATTTTCATCCAAAAGTTACGGAAAACATCGATGAGATAATAGATGCCGTAAAGAAGTTGATTGATAAGGGATATGCTTACGAAATTGACGGAGATGTTTACTTCCACGTTCCAGCATTCAAAGAATATGGCAAACTTTCTGGTTTTAGCTTGGAGGAATTAAATAGGCATAGGATAGAGCCTGATCCAAGGAAAAAAGACGTTAAAGATTTTGCTTTGTGGAAAAAAGCTAAAGAAGAAGATATTAAAGCAAAAGCCTTTTACGACTCTCCATGGGGCAAAGGCAGGCCAGGATGGCACATAGAATGCTCTGTTTTGGCAACAAAATATCTTGGCGTGCCTTTTGACATTCATGGAGGCGGAAAGGATTTAATCTTTCCGCACCATGAAAATGAGAGAGCCCAAAGTTATGCTTTGTTCGATGTTGAGCCAGTTAAATACTGGATACACAACGATTTCGTTACAATAAACAGGGAGAAGATGAGCAAAAGCCTCGGTAACATAATTCGGATAAGAGATGTTGTTGAAAAGTATGGTGGAGAAGTGCTGCGTTACTTTTTGCTCACAGCCCACTATAGAAGCCCCTTAGATTTTAATGAAGATGCTTTAGAAAAGGCTAAAAAGTCTTATACTGCTTTAAAAAATTCTCTTGAAGTTTTAGACATGGAAATTGCCGCAATAAAAACTTTTGGCAATGATTTGGGCTTAGAAAATGCAAACTACGAGCAATTTGTTAAAAAATTTGAGGAATCGATGGATGATGATTTTAACACACCAAAAGCTCTAGCTGTTTTACATGAATTCTCGAATTACATAAACAAAGTTGTTTACGAAACAAAGTTAGAGAGCTTGGAGATCATGTTTAATACATTCAAAAGGTTGTGCAGCGTTTTAGGATTCTTTGAAAAATATAAACGCGTTCCAATTTTGGATAAAAAGTCCGTTGAACTTATAATGGAAAGGGAAACTGCAAGAAAGGAAAAGAACTTTGAAAAAGCTGATAAAATAAGAGATTTATTCAAAAATAATGGAATCCAACTCATAGACACCCCAAGGGGTACAAGATGGAAATTAGTCGATTTAAAAAATTAAATTAAAAAATCATTCAACCTTAATTTTCTTCTTTTTCTCCTTCTTTGGATGCTTTTTCTTTAGCACAACTTCTAAAACGCCGTTATTGTATCTTGCCTTTGCAGATTCTGGAATTACCTCGCAAGGTAGGTTTACAACTTCGGAGTACTTTCTGTTCTCACCTTCTGCTTTAATTTCCAAGGTTGTCTCCGATGCATTTAAATCAATGTCTTCCTTGCTAACCCCAGGCATTTCTACAATTACGTGAACTTCATCATCAGTCTCCATTGTATCAACTAACGGCTTTCTTTCTTCAATTCCTTCTACAATAGCCTCTGGTTTTGTTGTTCCAAACTCTCTGATTTCTGGCTTGCCATCAGGTCCAATTCTTATTGAGAATCCCTTTACAAATGGCTTAATCTCGCCACTTGAAGCTTTTCTGAATATCTCGTCAATGTCTCTAATCATTCTCTCAAACATTTCGTCAAAGAACTCAAACTCCCTACCAAACAGGTCAAATATGTCGTCCCAATCCTTTCTTCTCCTTCTCCAAACCATTTATATCACCTCCTTTTTTTAAAAAATTAAAAAATATTAAGCATACATTTTGTGGAAGTCTCTAACAATTTCCTCATACTTCTTTAAGTCATCTTTTGTCAAACTTGGCTTCACTTTCTTTAACGCCTCTTCAAAGTGTTTCTTTGTTATCTTAATGCTTTCAGCAACTTTCTTTGCCTCCTCCTTACTCATTCCCGGTTTTATAGCTTCTCTTATTGCAAGCATTCCAGCTTCTCTACAAATAGCTTCGATGTCTGCACCGCTATATCCTTCGGTTTTCTTTGCAAGCTCCTCAATGTCAACATCCTTGTCCAAAGGTTTACCTCTGAGATGAATCTTGAATATTTCCTCTCTCGCCTTTTTGTCTGGTGGCGGAATGTATATGTGTCTCTCTATTCTCCCAGCTCTAAGCAACGCTGGATCTACCATATCGGGTCTGTTCGTGGCTGCTAT
>JAGGXN010000057.1 GCA_021163065.1 Archaeoglobaceae archaeon
CTGCTCCTATTTCTCTTGCTTTATTAATTGCTGCCAACATCTCTGCTCCGGGTTTTACACCATATTCTTCACCAATTTTCCTTTGAAAGTACGACATCATAAGCTGAAATAAGAGTAACGGAGCCTCTCCTTTTTTAATTACATCAACTATTGGAATTTCTTGCTGTTTTTCTTGAACTAAACTCTGATATCTTTTGCTACAAAGCTCCACTGCAACTGCATCCGGTTCTGTTTTTTCAATTATTTCTTCGACTTCTTCAATGCTCTTCTTAGATACATGGGCAGTTCCTACAATTATCACTTCCTTCTTTTCCACTTTTTCATTTTCCAACGTCCAACACCTCTAAGATTTCTAAAACTCTCATTAAATCTGTTCTTGAAATTATACCCACTAATTTTCCATCTTCAACAACCAAGATTCTTCCAATTTTATTACTGCTTATAAGTTTAAAGGCATCAAATGCTGTTTGGTTTGGGTGGATGGTTATAAGCTCCTTAGTCATAACGTTTTCAACCTTTTCATCGCCTCTTGCATTCATGACATCTTTTAGAGTAACAATTCCAACGAGTTTTCCATCCTTTACAACTGGATAGCCGAGATGTTTAAACTTTAGCATTAAACCTAAAACATCACTTACTTTCCAATCCGCAGAAACTACAACTGGATTTGGGGTCATTATTTCAGCGACTTTAATTTTTTCAAGCAAATTTTCAACGACAATCATCTTTTCCTCTTCATTAGCCCCCATGTATATAAACAGAGCTATTAAGATTAGCCAAGGATTTACGAAGAATCCAAGTATTCCCATAAAAATTGCTATCATCTTTCCTATTTCGGCAGCCATTCTTGTAGCTTTAACAAAGTTCATCTTAGATGCGAGAAATCCTCTTAAAACTCTACCACCGTCAAGTGGGAAGGCTGGTATTAGATTAAATACTGCCAAAACAGCATTAAAGTATGCAAAGACTATAAAGAAGTCTGAAAATATAGGTAGATCGATTAAGGAAATAGCATAAGATGTTAAAGCCAGAGCAAAACTTGTTGCTGGTCCGGCTAAGGAAATTAAAATTTCTTTTTTCGGTTCTTTTGGAATTTCCTCAATTGATGCAATACCGCCAAATATGAATAGCACAATGTTTTTTACGTTAATTCCGTATTTTTTGCTAACCAAAGAATGTGCCAATTCGTGAAGCAAAACGGCAAAGAACAAAGATGTTGCCGAAAAGATTGATAAAATTAGCTTTATCCACTCTGGATAATTTGCATTTAGGTATCCAAATGGCTGAGGGGTTATTAGCAGAATGTAACTTAGGATTGCTATTATCAGGAATAGGGTAATGTGTATGTAAACATCAATTCCAAACAGTTTTGCAACTTTGAATGAATACTTCATGGTGAAACTTGGATGAAAGTATTAAAAATGTTAGCGTAGCTTTGCTATGCACGTATTTGATCATAAGCATTGGAAAATATTAGAGTCTGAAAGCAGGAAAAAAATACAGCCCACTAAGTTGTTAATAGATCAAATCGATGAAATGCTCGACAAAAAGGATGTGGCTTTCGACATTGGAGCTGGAACGGGCTATTACACAATACCCTTGTCTTTCATTTTTAAAAGAGTGTTTGCAGTTGAAATGAACGAAAAAATGGTTAAAATACTCATAAAAAAGCTAAAAGAGGAAGGGGTAAAAAATGTTGGAATAATTGTGGATGATAAACCACCAAACATTGACTTCGACATTAATTTTGTGTTGTTTGCCAATGTATTGCATGAAATGGACGCAAATTTAAGATTTAATTACTTGAAATGGGCAAAAAACGCAGATGCTGTTTGTGTTATTGATTGGAATAAAGATGCCGAGTTTGGGCCACCAAAGCATGTTAGAGTTGGTGAATCGGAAATAATCAAGATTTTGAAAGAGGTTAGCTTTGACGTGAAAAAATTGGACATCTACAAGTACCATTACGTAATCTTTGGCTTTAGGTGATAAAAGTTTAAACACAAAATATTTTAAAAGTATTCGAAATTGTAATTGGATGAGAATACCACTGTACATCGATTTCAGCAATAAAAAGGTTTTAATCATCGGAGGTGGGTTTGTAGGGACATCAAGAGCTAAGAAATTTCTTGAATATGGGGCTAAGGTGTTTGTTTTAAGTAAGGAATTTAGTGAGGAGCTTTTAGACCTTTCAAGGGATGGTAAAATTAGTCTCATTAAAGATGATGCCTTAAACTTGGATTTGCTTGAGAAAATAATCCCCGATTACGATTTAGTTGTTGTTGCAATTGCAGATACGAGTATTAATGAATTTATCAAAAAAATATCGAGAAAGTATAGAGTTTTGGTTAATTTGGCAAACGATGCAAAAGAGACAGAAGTTGTGGTTCCATTTGAAGGCGGCTATAAAGGTATAAGGTTTGCTGTTACAACTGAAGGGAAGAGCGGTGTTGTGGCAAGGAAAGTGAGAGATTCGTTTCAAAAGTTGTTGGAAGAGGATGAACAAACAATATTCTTTTTAAATGCAATGGATCATTTAAAAAAATATATGAAAGCAAACAACGTACCAGTCAACCTTAGGATGAGACTTTACTTTATTATAAGCTCAAATGAGGAGTTTAGAAGGCTTATAAGAGAGGAGAAGGTTGATGAGGCAAGAGTTTTTGCTGAAAAGCTCGTTAAAGAATATGTAAGTGGTAAGAGGAAGATCGAAGATGAAATCGAGTTTTGATGTTAAGCTTTTAATGGGCATTCAGTATAATTTGCCTTTAACAGAGACGCCACTTATCGATTTGGCGGAAAATCTTGGATACAATAAAGAATATGTTTTAAAGGAGACCTTAAAGCTGATTAGAGAGGGTGTAATAAAGAGGTATGGTGCAAATTTAAATTATAAAGCATTTAAAGAAGTTAAAAAAGCGGCATTGGTCGGATTTAATGTGGAACATGATAGAGTATTTGAAGTAGCAGAAAAGATAAATAGAATAGATATTCTAAGGCTGAAGCACAATTTTTTGAGGGAGCATGAAAGTTATAATGTTTGGTTTACGATTAAGGCTGAAAGTTTTGAAAAGATAAACGAAATTGTAGATGAAATTGCAAACCAATGCGGAATTTCAGATTATGTAATACTTCCAACAAAGAGAGTTTGGAAAATGGATGTTAAATACGATTTAATTAAAGGAGTTTCGTGGAGCAACAAAGGAATTGAGCCTGAAAACATTCCGACAATCGATGAATTGGGATTTGATAGAGAAATTGTGCGAAAGTTTGAAAATTTAATTGTTTCTGAGCGTCCTTTCAAAGAATTTGAAAGTTATGGTTACAAAGAAGATGAGATCGTTGAAATCATCAAAGAATTGTTGAAAAAAGGTGTTGCAAGAGATTTTAGCGGTGTGCTTAGGGAGTCAAAAATTGGTTTCAAGGAAAATGGTATGACTTTATTAAAGATAAATTCAAAAACTGAAAAAGTTGTAGTTAAGCTGATTGAAAACTATCCGCAGATAACTCATCTTGTTGAAAGAATTTCCCATCTGAATTGGGGCTATTCAATCTACTTCATGGTTCACGCTGTAAAAAAAGACCCAATAGAAAGTATAAGGAATGAAGTAATGGAATTTGATGGTGTTGTTGATGCAGTGACAGTATACAGCAAAAAAAATCTGAGAGAAGATTGAATTAACAAAATTGATGGTTTTTATTTCGATTTAAACGTTCAATTTATCTGCCAACTTGAAAACTTTGCAGAATGGATGGACAGCTAGCATAAACAAAATATTGTTGATTATTGTAAAAGTTCTTATCAGTTTTTAAAGGTTTTTAATTACAAAATCCTCAAATTTGCTAACACCTTTTTCCCAAACTACGGCTGTAACAAGATTGCTGTCTACAAACTCAAAAATCTCTTCAAATTCAATATTACTGGCAGCTTTATATGATGGAGATGCAACATAAAAATCCTTGCAAAAGTACTTTGCAACTAAAGCTAAAGGCAAAGTCCCAGTTTTGTTAACGAACCCATTTCTTAGAATAGTATCAGCCCCGATAATAACCAAATCGCTTCTCTTTACAGCGTAGCTTAAAAAAGCATCGTAAAACACTTTCACTTCTTTACCTCTACCTTTGAGCCATCTTGCCATTTCTAAACCTTCCATTGCAGGTTTGGACTCCAGAACATTAATTTTCTTTGCTGAGAGCAAACCTTTTTCAACAATGTGACTTCTGCTTAAAGTAGCAACGACCCTGTCTTCTACAATTTCTGCAAGGTTTTTCGATGTTTTCATGTTCATATCCTCGATTTTATCTATTATCTCATCTACTCTCAAATTTTTTTCAATGCAATTTGCGATATACTTTAAACCTGCCATAGAAGGAAAAACTGCTAGTATTCTACTGCAAATTTTCTCTCTCTTACTTTCATCAACTATTTTAAGCAATTCTAAAGTTCTTTTGATTATCTTTGATGATCCACTCTTTCTGTCTTTCAAAATTTCCTCAATTAGACTTTCCAACTGCATGCCATAGCTAATC